>JAEUSQ010000062.1 GCA_016788705.1 Bacteroidetes Order II. bacterium | reverse complement strand
GGCAGCACCCAGACACGTTAAGTAGGCTAAATAGATTCCCGTTTTCGCGACCATGACGTACTCGGCACTTAGAAGCCCGCCATGCCCAACTTGTTTGGGCATCCAAGACACGCCCAAACATGGTTCGTGGTTAATCGAGTTTCGGCGTTATCTCGTCAATGCTTGGATCGTCGTCTTGAAACGATAGACATACCTGAAAAAGAAGCACTTGCTTGGCAAGACCAACACAATGATGAAGCCATCAAAATCAGCTGGTCATTTACAACAGAATCGGCCAGAAGTAAGCTCAAAAACAGGTACGCCAACGCCCAAAAAATACAATGACACAAATTAAAACGTTAAAGCAGGAAGTTTGTGTGGTTGGTATCAATTACCGTTCCGATAACCAACAGCAACCAGATGATAGCATTGACAAATAATAGACCTTGCGCTGTATTCATGCAGGTCTCGTCATCAAGAAAGCGTAAAGAAGCCGCCACATGTCAGAAAGGTTAACAACCCTACCATTAGACCTGAAAGCAACATGCCTTTGCCCTCTTCCCGAGAAGAGGTAAACACCATGAACAAGCCCAATAACAAGCAAATAACGGCTTGACAACCAATAAGAAATAAAAGAGCAATAGCACTATTATACCTACCACTACTTATGGCAGAGAAGGCTGCAATGGCCAGTACAAGCCAAATGATGCCATTGGTTAACAAGATTTTGCGTACAGCAGGAGGCATAGCGGGCGTATTTATGTGAAGAATTCAAGATACAACAAAATGGCCGATTGGCATAACGGTGGGATCAATGTTTTTCTTATATCTGTTATTGATTATAGTACCAAAGATTGATGACCTCTGCCTGGGACAACACCTTACGGTCTGGATGTACCAAGAATCCCATTAAGTTGTTAGGATCTTTGTACGCCTTGGCGTCGGTATATGTGTGGACAAAAAACCTATGAGTTGTGGACAAGTTTTCTTGAATACCTGCAAAAAGTTTGGTTTATTTCATTGGGTTTCGCCCCTATCCTTTATCCGCGAACAGCACGCTTCCTCCGGCAAAACGCCCGTGTTCCAACGTGTATTACAAGATCAGTCCCTCCGGTAACGGGGTTGGGGTCGTCTTTCTTGTCTTCAATAACGGATTTCCATATTCTGTTCCATTATTAACATCTTAACATAAAATCATGCCTGCAAAACCTACCCACCGCCCTCTGGAAAAGTACCTGAAAAAAGGTCTTGTTATGAACCGCACCTTCTCTATCGAAGGAGAGTCTCCATTTGACAGTGTACAATGGGAAACCCGTACCGCGAGCATCAAAAACCACAAGGGAGAGGTCATTTTTGAGCAACACCATATCGAGATGCCACAGGAAATGAGTCTTTTGGCCTCAAACATTGTGGCAAGTAAGTATTTTTATGGAGACGTTGGCGAGTCTGGTCGTTCCCCAAAAGAAGGAGGCCGCGAGCATTCGTTCCGCCAGTTGGTTCACCGCGTAACACGTACCATCACCGATTGGGGCAGGGCACAGCACTACTTTGCCACAGATGAAGACGCCGAACGTTTTTATGATGAACTGACATGGCTTTGCGTAAATCAGTATGGTGCGTTCAACTCGCCCGTTTGGTTTAATGTGGGACTTTATCATCAATATGGCATCCGCGATACCAGTGGAAAAACCATTTGGGGTTGGGACCGCACGTTGCAAAAAGTGGTGGATGTGGATCCATACGAGTATCCACAAGGCTCGGCGTGTTTTATTATTGCGGTAGAAGACTCAATTGAAGATATTTGGAAATTGATGGCTGAAAGTGCCCGCCTGTTCAAGTATGGATCGGGGGTAGGAGCAGACTGGTCTAAGTTGCGCTCTTCACAAGAAAAGCTTTCGGGCGGCGGCCGTCCGAGTGGCCCTGTTAGTTTTATGCGTGTACAAGATGCAACGGGCGGAACCATCAAATCTGGCGGCAAAACCCGTCGTGCAGCCATTATGCAGACCCTTAAGGTTTGGCATCCCGACATCGAGGAGTTCGTCGCAGCCAAACAAGAAGAGGAAAAAAAGGCATGGGCTTTGATAGAAGAAGGGTATGATGGTTCTTTTAACGGCCCGGCGTATGGATCGGTTGCTTTTCAGAACGTGAACCAGTCGGTACGGGTGGATGATGCGTTTATGGAGGCGGCCACACACCAACGGGCGTACCCACTTCGGGCTGCCCAGTCCGGAGAAGTTGTTTGGGAAACCGATGCCCATAAACTCTTGCTTAAAATTGCCGAAGGAACGCATGTTTGCGGTGATCCGGGCGTTCAGTACGAGGATACCATCCAGAAATGGCACACCGTCCCTCACTCCGGCCCGATTAACTCCAGCAACCCTTGTTCGGAATACATGCATGTGGACAACTCGGCGTGTAACTTGGCCTCGTTGAATCTTCGGAAGTTTCAGTTGGCGGACGGGACGTTGGATGTGGAGCGCTATCGGGCAGCCTGTCGCATTTTTATTACCGCCCAAGAGATTTTGGTGGACAATGCGGGCTATCCTTCTCCATCCATCACCCAAAACTCGCACGATTTCCGGCCCTTGGGATTGGGCTTTGCGAACCTTGGCGCGTTTATTATGGCAATGGGCGTACCCTACGACTCTCCCGAAGGCCGTGGGGTTGCCGGGGCCATTATGAGCATCATGACAGCCGAGGCCTATGCGCGTAGTGCCGAGATTGCCGCCAATCCACAAATTGGGCCTTTTACGGCCTTCGAGAAAAACCAAGAGGCCATGCTGGGCGTGATGCAAATGCACCGCGAAGCCGTCGCCGAGATAGATGGCTCTTGTCCTGCTGAGCTCAGGACGGCTGCACAAGAATCCTGGGATATGTGCCTGACCCTTGGTAAACAATATGGGTATAGAAATGCACAATCTACCGTGCTTGCCCCTACGGGTACAATAGGATTTATGATGGATTGCGATACGACGGGTATCGAGCCAGATATTGCCCTGGTGAAATACAAGCTCTTGGCTGGAAAAGGCGAAGGGATGCTCAAGATCGTCAACAATACTGTTCCTCAGGCATTGCAACACATAGGCTATCCTGCGGTTCAAATTGAAGAAATCCTTGCTTATATAGACCAACACGACACCATAGAAGGTGCACCTCATCTCAAGCAACACCATTTACCTATCTTCGATTGTGCTTTTAAGCCCTATAATGGGTCACGGTTTATTCATCATTTAGGGCATCTTCGGATGATGGCGGCCTGTCAACCCTTTATATCAGGCGCGATTAGCAAAACGGTAAATGTTCCTGAATCCGCCACTATCGAGGAAATAGCGGAAACGTATGTGGAAGGCTGGCGTTTGGGCCTCAAAGCCGTGGCCATCTACCGAGAGAACTCTAAGCGTAGTCAACCTTTGGCCACCAAAAAAGGAGGAAATACCCAAAAATCGGACGTTTCTTCTGCTGGCGATGGCGCTGTACCCGAGACAACGCCCGAAGTGATCGAGAAAATCGTGGAAAAAGTGGTGTATAAACCCACCCGCCGCCGCTTACCAGACGAGCGCCCATCCCTGACACACAAATTCTCGGTGGCTGGACACGAAGGATATTTGCATGTTGGGCTATATCCCGATACCAAAAAGCCGGGTGAGATATTCATTACGATGGCCAAACAAGGCTCTACCATCTCCGGTATGATGGATGCTTTTGCGACAGCCATTTCGCTGGCCTTGCAATATGGCGTTCCGGTAGATGCCCTATGCGAGAAATTTAGCCATATGCGGTTTGAACCAAGCGGATTTACCCATAACCCACAAATCCCAATGGCCAAATCTATTACCGATTATATATTCCGCTGGATGGCACTGAAGTTTGTGGGGCACGAGGTGGAGGAGGCCGAAGACCCCTTTCACTTTACCAATCCACCAGACTTGAGTGACGGCAATGGAATGGCAAGCGCAAATGAGGTGGCCGTATCGGTACATGTGAACAACACATCGGGGTTACAACCCCAGAAGTTGGCCAAGCAACCCGCTTTCCAAAACCAAGCCGATGCGCCTGGTTGCCCTTCGTGTGGCTCGATTACCGTGCGAAGTGGATCGTGCTATAAATGTATGAATTGCGGAACGACGACGGGGTGTTCATAAATCAGTTCAGGAGGAGAAGGGCTTCAAACCAAGGAGGCCCTTCTTTATTGGTTTACCTCCAAGTCTGACCACTGTTCTTTATGGTCGTAACTTTCTTTTTTTCCTAACGATATACAGGTCATCAATCATCAATCACGATCATCATGAAATACCTTGTTAAATCTTCGGACGATAAAAAAGTCTTAGGTGTATGTGGTGGCCTTGCCGCTTATTTGAATGTGGATCCCACTTGGGTACGGGTAGGTGTTGCATTTGGCACATTTTTTACCGGTCTTGTTCCCGGCATGGTATTATACATCATTGCTGGTGCCATTATGCCGGATAAGGCTCGGTAACCACCATTGCTTTTGAGGGCGAAGGCAGTACCTCGCCCTTTTTCACCCTTCGATACAATACGAAAAAGCATTTTTGTCTAAACGCACCTCAAAGGTTCCATTGACAAATTGTACCGTTTCAGTAAGATTCTGGCTATTCCGGAACGCAACAGTGAAGGTAACCGAAATGCGCGAGGAATCTCCGTTGATGTAACGTACCACAACACTGGGGTTAACAGAAGTGTCTAACAAAAACTTATTGGCAGGCAGACATAATCCCAAATCCCATAGTCCGGTCATCTCTGCATTGAGCGTTGTAATGCCTTCTTTTAAAGGGAACGTAAGCTGCAAGGTACGCTGCGAGGCCACATCAAAGGCTTGTGCCACCACTTCTCCCGATGTATAGCTGCTGGGTTTTAAGGTAACGGTGCTGCTCCATAAAACATTGTTGCGTTTCGCAGTGACCATTGCTTCTAAGGAGGTGGAAGATTGGTTGGCATCGCAGCCAATAACCAGCCACAATAGGCCGTAAACAAAAAAGTGGGTGTATTTCATGGGTTTTATGTTTTCTGGATGTACACCTTATACCCGGACACCAACCAATGAACTTACAGCCATTTATGCGCCCGGTACCACTCAACGGTTTCCTTCATGCCCTGATGAAGCGGCGTTGCAGGATGATAGCCAAAGTGGTCTCTGGCCTTTTGGATGGATAAGCGCCAGGCGTGTTGAGCCTCCTTCGCTTTTTCACGATTGAGGGGCGGGTATTGTCCAAACCACCCTGCAACGGTTTCGAGTAAAGCCCCCAGAGGTGCTACCAAACCAACAGGAATATGCAGGGTAAAAGTTTTTTTTTGCAGCGCATGTGCAACCGCATCCCGAATCTGATGCCAGCTATAGTCTTCACTACCCAAAAAATAGGTTTCGCCGGAAGTGCAGTCGGACTGTGCCGCCTGTATCATCCCTGCTACCAAGTCGCGCACATACACCAAATTGAGTTGTGGTGCGCGGCCATCTCCGACAATCGGACAAAAACCACGATTTACGGATTGGATGAAGGTGAAAATATCGGCTTCGCGTGGGCCATAAACCGATGGTGGGCGCACTATGGTGATGGGCAGATCACGCAAATAGGGTTTTATGGCTTCCTCCATAAGCGCCTTACTTTTACCATACTGGCTCAGGGGTTGCATCCGTGCGTTCTCGGAGAGCGGCGTCTCGGAAGGTCCGCTTGCTGCTTGGCTACTCGTGACCACAATTTTCCGTACTTGCGGGGCTGTTTGACGAAGGATGTCTAATAATCGGGTGGTGGCATCTACATTTGCCGCTAAAAAATCCGACCAATGTTTGGAGCGGGTTAGCCCAGCCACATGATAGACCTCGTCCACGTCTTTACAAGCAGCGGCCAAGGCGTCCTTGTCGTCCACTCGGCCCCAAACGGGTTCAATGGGCAATCCGTTTAACCATTTCAAGTCTTTGCGTACCAAACAACGCACGGTATAACCCTGTGCTAACAGTGCTTCGGCCAAATGGCTTCCGACAAATCCAGTTCCGCCAGTTAAAAAAGCAAGAGGCATGGAAGTAATACCGCAGAGCGGGAAAAAAATCAATGGTTCTAAGGTGAGGTAGGTTTTTTTAACACCCGATTTACAGCACGGGTGCGCCATTTTCGCCCTCGGAGCCGATCATGGTTAAAGTGCCCTCGCGATTTTCGGCCATTAGCACCATGCCTTGGCTTTCGAGGCCACGCATTTTACGGGGGGTAAGGTTGGCTACAACCACTACTCGTTTACCAACCACTTCTTCTGGGGCATATTGCTGGGCAATACCCGAAAGAATTTGGCGTTTCTCAAAACCAAGGTCTATCTGAAGGCAAAGGAGTTTATCTGCTTTAGGAACCCGTTCTGCGGAAATAATGGTTCCCATACGCAGGTCCAATTTGGCAAAGTCGTCATAAACGATGGTTTCCTTCAGCGGAGCAAACGGGGTTTCCGGAATTACTTCAGGAGCAATGGGATGTTGCGTGACTGCGCGTTGGTGAAGAACGTCGAGCTGGGCCTGAATAGCAGTGGTTTCGATTTTGGCAAACAAAATAGCGGGGGGGTGTACCGCCTTTCCGGCTTCGAGAAGGGGGGTGGCGGCATCATCCCATCCTTTTGTTCCGCTTTTTCCTTGGGGCAAACTGCTCCTAATATCTTTCAGGGTTAGCATCTCTCTCAGTTTTGCAGCGGCATCCGGTAATACTGGTTCCATGAGTACCGAGAGCGTGGCACATATTTGTAAGGCCACATGGATGACATTGCCCGCAGCCTGCTCATCGGTTTTCCGCAGGTGCCACGGTGTTGTATCGGCAAAATATTTATTGCCCAAGCGGGCCACATTCATGGTCTCGAAAACGGCATCCCGAAAACGAAATTCCTCGTAACAAGCACCAATTTTGGCGGGCAAGGTGGCTAATTCTGCCAGAACCGCAAGATCTGCTTCTGAAGGATTGATGAGTGGTGGTACAAGGCCGCCATAAAAATTTTTGGTAAAGGTGAGGGCACGGTTTACAAAATTCCCCAAGACATCCGCCAATTCGGAATTTACGCGGGTTTGAAAGTCTTTCCAGGAAAAATCACTGTCCTTGGTTTCTGGGAAAATCCCGGCAAGGGCATATCGCAACAAATCCGGCGGAAAGGCTTCTAAATATTCGTGCAACCAAACAGCCCAGCCACGGCTTGTGGAAAGTTTTTGGCCTTCTAAATTCAGAAATTCATTGGCAGGCACGTTATCCGGCAAGACAAATTCGCCATGTTCGGCGAGCATGGCTGGAAAGATAAGGCAGTGAAATACGATATTGTCCTTTCCGATAAAATGTACCAACTTCGTTTCATCGTCCATCCAATAGGTGCGCCAACGGTCTGGATCGCCTTGCTTTTCGGCCCATTCTTTGGTCGCTGAGATGTAGCCAATGGGTGCATCGAACCAGACGTAGAGCACTTTGCCGTCCACATCTATGTCCTCCGCGACATCTGTGGGCACGGGAATACCCCAAGAAAGGTCACGAGTCATTGCACGGTCTGCAAGCCCGGTTTGGAACCAACTCCCCACTTGTCCAAGTACATTTTTTTTCCAGTGGCTTTTTTCGCCGATCCAAGCCTCCAATTTAGGTTGGAGTTCGCCCATGGGTAAGTACCAGTGAGTGGTTTCTTTTTTTACAGGAATGGCATCGGTAATGGCACTACGCGGGTTGATTAATTCATCTGGACTTAATGCGGTGCCACATTTTTCGCACTGGTCTCCATAAGCATCCGGATTTCCGCAAATAGGACAGGTTCCACGCACAAAGCGATCAGCGAGAAAAATACCCGCCTCTGGATCGAACAGTTGTTCATTGGTTTTCCGGACAAACTTTCCTTTCTGTGCCAAGACCCTGAAAAAATCCTGACTTGTTTTGTAGTGGGTGGGAGAAGTGGTTTTACCGTAATAATCGAATGAGATACCCAGCCCTTGAAAAGCACGATCCATGACCTTGTGATAGCGATCCACAATGTCGTGTGGACTAACGCCTTCTGCGCGTGCTTTGAGCATAATGGGCACTCCGTGGCCATCGGAGCCACAAATAAACACCACATCGCGGCCTTTTAACCGCTGATAACGCACATAAAGATCGGAGGGCAGGTACGCTCCGGCAAGATGCCCAAGATGAAGGGGGCCGTTTGCATAAGGCAATGCAGCGGTCACCAAGATTCTTTTATGGTTCATAGCAACAAGAGGGAAATCCGGTTATTCCGTTTTATTATGGTCTTTACAATAAATGGTAATATGCAGCGTTTTGTTGGTTTATACAAACGAAGGATGGGGGAAAAACAGCATAGGCCCCGCCTTTCGGGCTACTGCGAAGCGCTCACGCCACTTATCCAACATCCTAACGCCTTCGCAAGAAAAAAAGACACCTTGGTATCTGCAAGTATTTTTGCAAATAGGTGTCTTCATCTGTATTAATCAAGGAAATGAACGATGATCGGAGGCACTCCCCCCGCTCCACTATCAATCGGTGTCAATGGCCGATTGATAGGCTTCGACTGTTAATAAACCTTCCCATTCCGCTGTATTTGCTGCTAAAATGCGGATCATCCAACCCTCTCCATATGGGTCATTGTTCACAACCGAAGGGTCATCATTCAGCGCTGTATTGATGGCCACCACGGTTCCAGAAAGGGGCATATACAACGAAGAAACCGTTTTGACAGCCTCCACTGTTCCAAACTCGTCACTTTCCTCGAAGGTATCGCCAACGGATGGAAGTTCAACAAAAACAATGTCACTCAGTTCACGTTGTGCAAAATCGGTAATACCGATGGTGAACTGTCCGTCTGATTCTGAACGCACCCATTCGTGGTCTTTGGTGTAGTGCAGGTTTGCAGGAAATTGCAAGGCCATAGAGGTATTTTTGTTTTTGTAAATGATGAAGTGTCCTTAGGTGTCCGAATATACAGTATAATTTTATCTACGGACAAAAAAGGAGAAAAAATGTTGCCGCCTCAGTAGAGGAACAAGTTTCGTTGCTTAAACATACGCTTCGGATTCTCGGTAAGGTTATGCAGAGGTCAGTATTTTTCTTTCGCCTCTTTCCGGCGTCTCATCAAGGCCAAGCCAAGCAGCAATAAAATCCCACCATAGCACAATACCGTAGCTCCCCCCGCGATGGTTTTACTGACGAAATGTCGTTCTGGTATAAAAGTCATCACAACTGTATGGCTTCCGGCAGGGACTGCCACGCCACGCAAAATATGGTTGGTTTGGATGATTTCCGAAGGATTTCCATCTACTGTTGCGGCCCAACCAGCAGGATAATAGATCTCCGAGGCCACCATCAGACGTGGTGCATCGGTCTGGACCTTCCATTCGATACGATTTGCGGTAAACGATTTTAGCTTTACCGAAGTCTGCCTGCCGAGAGAATCGAACGGGGCGGTTTTTAGGCCGGGGTCTTTGGCAACAAGCGCTGTTTTTCGCGGGTTAAATGTGGGATCTTGTAAAAGGCGCCATTTTTCTTGCGGCGTATTGACCGTCTTGGTTTCGGAGACCAACCAAGCGCGAGGCATCGGGTTTTCGCGTTCCAAAATCAGCATAGAGGAATCCTGCGCCACCTGAACGGGTTTGGTTCCGGGTAAAATTCCGCGTGCGATGATATAGCGAACGGCCATCAGGTCTAATCCCGTCATATTAATGCGACCTTCTTTGTCTTGCAATACATGATCTTGATAGTCCTGATAGACGCGCAGTTTTGCGGCGCTATATCCCGAAACGGTTTCGTAGAAAAAGGGCGTGCGGCCATCCTGAAATGGATCCAAAGCCATTGGGAAGGTCCGAAAGTGCCCTGCCCCTCCCGCTGTTTTTACCCGCTCTTGAATCCAATCATCTATGCCGGGAATGATTTGGGCAGCCGCTTGTTCTTCTACATTGGTCTTCGGTTTGAGTAAATCGTTGGTATAATATCGGCTGGCTACGCCCCAAAGATCGGCCAACACCAAAATGGAAAGCGCCAATTTGGCCGTCCATGCAGGGATTTTATCTAATTTTGCTAAAATGAGCAAGAGACCTGCCAGCACAATAAAAAACAACGTGCGGAGGGCATCAGACTGATAGCCTTCGAGGCGGTCTTCGCGAAATTGTGCGATATATTGCGGGGCTTCGGTACGTGCTGTTGCTAGGTCTATTTCCTGTCCTTGTTGACGGTATTGTTGCACCATCATTTTGGCGATTTCTTCGGTCTCGTTGGGCTTTTCAAATGTAAACAGGGCGGATTTGAACAAGATGAGTATCAACATCAAGGCTACCATACCACCTATGGTGTAATACAATGGTTTCGGATCGGTCTTGCCTGTCGGGTGTGGCTGAAGCGCCTGCTTTAGTCCCAAGACCGCCAATAAGACCAAGCCCATCACCGAGATAATCAGCCACGTTTCGGGAACGCGGAAAGCGTTAAAAAGGGGGAAATAATGGAACATGGGCTCGTTGATGAATGCCGCATTTTGCCCCAGTGCAAACAAGACCGTGAGCAACGTTCCAGTCCCCAATGCCCAAACCACCTGTTTACGCGACCAGAGCAGTGCAAAAACCGCAAGCAGGATAACAATGCCACCTATGTAATGGGGGCCGCCTGTAAAGATTTTTGCACCCCAATACGCTTCTTGCGATCCGCCTCCATACGCCCGTGAAAAGAGCAATGTCCAAAGTTCACCCCATCCTTGACTCCAATTCATGGCATAAGTCCAGTCTAAAGCACCCGAACCACCTCCTTCCGAAGCCCCGCGTGTGGTAAATGCCTTGTACTCGGCCAGTGGCCAATAGGGTTGTGCTACCATTAGAACGGCCAATAGCACACCCATAACCAATAAACCAGTGGCAATGCCAAATGACTTGGTTTCGCCTTTTCGTCCGGCGGAAATGGCTTCAAAAATCCACCATACGCCCAATATAAAGGCCACATAGTAGGTAATCTGGATGTGGTTAGAACGCAGATTAACCGCAAGCGCAGCGGCAAACAGCAGGCCAGAGAGCAGTTTGGGGTATCGGAGTACATGCAAAAAAGCCAAAATTAGCCAGGGCGTCCAAGCCAAGGTGGAGAATTTGGTATTGTGCCCGGCCAATAAAATCAGGGGTAGGTAGGTGGTAAGGCTATAGGCAAAGGCCCCAAAAAGCCCCAATAATTTATCTTTTGTCAGGTAAAACCCCAACCAGTACATCCCAAACAACATAATCAAGAATGGCACAAACGGAAAGGCCAAGAATTGATTGAGGCTTCGGACAATGGTGTCCATTTGTGGAATACTCACGGGATAATACACCGAATACGCAGGCATTCCACCAAAACCATTTGGAATCCAGAGTGTTTGTTCTCCGGTTTGTGCCTCAAAGTCTAAAGCAGACTTGGCCATAGCGCGGGCGTGCACCACGTCTGATCCGACCAATGACTTGTCGCCAAAAGTGGTGGCCGAGAAAAACACGACCGCTACCAATAGCATCAGTGCAGCACAAATAAGGTGCTGCGTAGGTTCAGAGAGGCCCTCCCAAAAGGAGTTTTTAGGCGATCCCTGGGGGGGGCGGTTTGCGCGGGAAGTTGCCGGCGTAGGCTCGGATACAGATCGGGCAGGGCGATTGGACTTGGCCATAATGGGGTCACTGAATTGAAAAGGTGAATTATTCGATCACTTTGGGTACACGGAAATAGTCGGCATCGGCGTCGGGCGCATTTTTCAAGGCGTCTTCGTGGGTGATGCGGCTTAAGTGGACATCTTCGCGCAATACGTTACCCCAGTCTTGGAGGTGGGTCATCGGTGCAACGCCCGCCGTATCCACCTCGTTTAACTGATCCATATATGCCAAAATCCGGTTCAAGTCGTGCTGATAGTGCTGCACTTCTTCTTCCGTCAGGCGTAAACGGGCCAAAGAAGCCATTGCCTGTACGTCTTGTTGTGTTACCATGGTGTTCAACCGGGGTTGTTTGGGTGTTGCGTGATGGTTCGCACGTTCTGGTTTTTAAGGAGCCGTGCGATGTTGGATAATTGAAGATAATGAACTTCGGTTAAAGGGAACGAAAAACACGGATGAACTTTTTGGGTCTTCAAGCAACGCCCTGCTTTCGAAAACGTGCTGGTGTAAGCCCCGTATGACGTTTAAAGGCTTCATAGAAGGCCGTTCTTGAACTAAAACCGCAGGTTTCTGCTATGGCTTCAATACTTAGGTGCTGCATAGATGAATCTAAGAGCTGAACCTTTGCTGCCTCCACACGGTATTGATTCACAAACTCAAAAAAGGATTTTCCTGCCTCGCGGTTGATGGCCTGAGAAACCACATAGGCCCTTAGGCTCAATTTATCGGCCAGTTTCGAGACAGTTAGGTCCACATCCCGAAAAACTTCTTCAGTCTCAAGGGCCTGAAGAATCCGCGCAAATTCTGCTTCGCGGGAAGGTTGCCGGGTTTCAGAAGGCAGCGAAGGAACAGATTGCGAAGCCACTTCTAAGGTGGAGCCATCCGAGCCATTATTCCGTATTTCGGCTTGCAAGGTTTGAGGCGCCAGCGAAAGGGGCATTACCATAATAGGCTTGGTGATGTTGCGCCACATTACGTATAGAATGGCGGGAATCATAAAAATGGCGGTATTTATTTGCATCAACACCGGACGTTGTAGGACGGCAATCAGACATAAAAACACCAAAAAAGCCACCAATTTGATCCACAATAAATCATACACCCACTTTGCATGAAAACGCCGTGCATCAGAAAAACAATCCCTCGCTGCTTTTAGATATACATGCAACTGAAAGATAGAGGCTATTGTATAGCCAATAAAAACAAATAAATAGCTTACGTTAAAAAAGAGATACCGACTGGTTCTTTCTCCGGCACGCCCATACTGCTGCGCCATTTCCAACATCCTTTCCGGAGGTGTAAAAAGGACGTCGTAGCCTGTAAAGAACAAAAAATAGGTCAAAGGAATGAGCCAATGTACCCACATTTGCCATCCGTATCCAATAGGCTTCCCCACGAGTCTTAAGGCATAAAAATACACAAGGATCCGCACAATCGGAATCGTGACTAAATTCACATCGAGCAAATACGGTGCATGAACCCAAACGTGGTTAGATTTGAGCAATCCAAGACCAAAGTTAGCCGATTGAAGCCCAAAAACGGCAAATAAATAGGCATTACTCCATCTTGCCCCTTTCATCCCCAAAAAGAAAAAGGACATCAGAATACCTTGTGCCACAAGGGCTATGTTAAGGACTTCGATGGTTGGCATGTATAACGTTACGATACGAAAATGCGGCGTTTTGATCTCTTGGAATAAAATAAGGCTTCTCATATCGTTTTGCCGTACTTTTGACCACAAACTTAACCCTCAGCCATCTCTTCGCAATGAGACCTTGTGCGCTTCTCTTGTTTTTATGGACCTTTTTTGGTTGTTCGCCGCAATTTCCTGCGCTGAAAGACATGGCCGGAACCCCGCCGCTTAGGCTACACTGGCAGCCGATGGATAGCCTCAACTATCAACTACCCGCACATATTCGGGTTTTTGATGGTGTGCATCCGGAGGCTCCACTTCGGGCTTGGTATGTACACATCCAGCCCAAGCAAGGGCGTTTGCCCATGCGCATATTGGCCGCCCAAGACCCCGAAGACCGTCGAGAAACGGCCTCTCAATTTGCCTCCAGAACCGAGGCGTGCGTCCTCTTGAATGCAGGATATTTTACGATGAACAAAAAACCTGCCGACCATGTGGGCTTGCTGATGACGAACGGCCAAATCCTGTGGCCTGCAACAGGGCTTTTAGAACAAAACGAGATATGGTACCATGTTAGCCGTGCCGCCATGGGTCTTACCGCCGAAGGAGATGCAGAATTGGCGTGGGCCACTTCAGATAGCAGCACTGTTTACCGATGGGCGCGTCCGCTTCCAAACTTCATTGGGCACGTTTCCTCCAAGCCCAAGCCTAAGCCGTCCCAACGTTGGCATGTCCGAGAAGCCATCGGCGCAGGCCCCATGATCGTTTGGGACAACAAAACGGTTTATACCGCAATGGACGAATTGTTCTGGCGCACATCTATTCCCAATGTCCATCCTCGAAGTGCAGTCGGTATAAAACCGGATGGCTCTGTGGTGTTGATGATCGTAGATGGACGTCAAGCCGTAAGCCGTGGGGTCTCCTTGACCGAACTTGGAGACTTGATGCGCAGTACTGGTGCTATCCGAGCCATGAATTTGGATGGCGGCGGCTCCTCAGCCCTGGTCGTGAAAGGACAATTACTGAACCGTCCCGCAGGCGGAACCACCCAACGCGAGGTGGTGAGTGCTATTGGTGCATGGTGTCATTAATCATGCACCACCTCCAATACCACTCCATACTGTACACTAATCGGTGGCAACTGCCGACCTGCACCTCGCCCTTGAGACAGGGATGGGCGCTTCCATTTTGCCATCCCTCTCAGAACTTTTTCGAATGCTTGGTAGATGAAATAAGGTTGCGTTGGTGAAAGATGAATGCCAGACACCTCGCCATTATTCTTTACAACAAAGCGAGCAGAAAAGAGTGCAGATTTTTGTCCCATATCTTCAAGTGCAAGGACAAATTTATCCATAGGAACTTGTTGCCAGGTGGCTAAAAAGTAGGCCCGCAAAGTATTTTCACCACCCGGATACATGTATTGTTGTAGTCCTGGAGAGGTAAATTGTTCAGTAGCTTCCAGTTTTAGATGAAAGTAGGGAATATCAATTTCTAAATGCTCTTTTATACGAATAAAAATTTTGATGATCGTAGGACAAATCATATCTGGATTAATATGCTCATCTCGTTCTCTGGGAACAAAATCATGTATGCGCTCATCAATTAAGTCTATATAGTTAGTATTAGGAAAATATTTGTCTAAGTACATGACAAAAAAGCTTTTCCGCCATGTTGCCTATCTTGTGGGTTCTGACATCTACAAGATTATGGCAACAAAAGCGAAAAAGCTGGCTCAATATAGTGAGCTACAAGATTTTTTTAGTAAAGAACTTCGGCT
>JAEUSQ010000061.1 GCA_016788705.1 Bacteroidetes Order II. bacterium | reverse complement strand
ACGTTAGCTGCAAGGCAATGCGTCCACAAGAACACAATTTATCAAGTTGAAAGAAGCTATTACAACATATTTAAATTCGGTTAAGTCATTATGTCCCAAGTTGTCTGATGAAGAACTGGATTACTTTAGAAGTGGATTAAGTATTACCGAACTTCAACCAAAACATTTTTACATTCACGCAAATGCCCTCCAACAAGAAATTGGGTTTGTGTATCAAGGTTTGCTTCGAGCATTTTATGTAGATGAAAAGGGAAATGAAATTACGGTCAATTTTGTAAGAGAGAACCGCTATGCCGCACATTATACCGCATTTATCTCCCGAACGCCAAGCAAGTATTACTTCCAGTGTATTGAACCTACCATTCTTGTTAATATTTCCTACGACCATATTCAAGCCGGTTACGAAAAATACCCAAATATTGAGCGCTATGGTCGTTTGGTAGCGGAAGCCGTTTTAAAGTTCCAGCAAAAGCGCATTGAAAGTTTTCTATTTGAAACGGCCGAACAACGCTACCTTGATTTCATTCAAGAAAATCCAGATCTTTTCAATCGTGTTTCTTTATCGCACCTAGCTTCTTTTTTGGGAATGGAACGCCAAACACTCACGCGTATTCGACAAAAGTTGGCGAAAGGTTGATTTTGTGATTTTGACACATTTGTGTCAGGTTAAACTTTCTTGTCCTAATTAGTTTTGTGCTGTTCATTGTCATCGTGAACTTCAAAATTAATTCGACAAGCATGAAAGAAATCGCTTTAATAACAGGAGCTTCCTCCGGAATAGGATATGAAATGGCCAAACTATTTGCAGCGGACAAAACAGACTTGCTCATTGTGGCAAGAGACGAAAAAAAGCTTCTAGAAATTAAATAAGAATTCCAAGAGCAATTTAGGGTGAATGTATTTACTGTTGCGACAGACAGATTTATCCTCCGATATTGGTATACGTGATATCCATGATGTTGTAAAATCAAATATCATTTTGACACATTTGTGTCATATTAAAATAGTGTTGGAACAATACCTTTACAAATAAAAATTTATTTCATTTAAAAAAGATGATCTAAACTTAAAAAATTCATATGAAATGTATTCAAAAGAATTTCAGGAAATAATCAATTTTAGAAGATCCAATAGATCGTTTGACCAGGCAATTGAAGTGCCTGATGATGTAATGCGAAAAAGTCTGGAACGCGCAGTACTCTCTCCAAATAGCAGTAACATGCAATTATGGGAATTTCATTGGATAAAATCAAAACCCGAATTAGAAAAATATGTCCCATTATGCCTTAATCAACGTGCGGCAAAAACAGCGCAACACTTGGTTGTATTTGTTACAAGAAGAGATAAGTGGCGCGAAAGGGCAAAATGGAACTTAGAAAAAATAAAATCTACCATTGGTGGTGAACCGAACATACTGCAAAAAAGCGCTATAAATTACTACAGAAAATTAATACCACTCGTTTACGCAAACGATCCGTTCGGATTTATGACCTTAATTAGGAAAAGTATTAGTTTTTTTATGGGGTTAAGAAAGCCTTTCTATAGAACTGGAGGTCTATCTAGACAGCGCATAGTAGTACATAAATCCTGTGCACTTGTTGCTCAAACCTTTATGTTATCAGTTGCAGCGGAAGGATTTCATACTTGCCCGATGGAAGGTTTTGATAAAAATCGAGTGAAGCGAGCTTTAAATCTCCCGAGAAAAGCAGAAATAAATATGATTATTGCCGTTGGTAAAGGTACCGAAGAAGGAGTTTGGGGGCCTAGATTCAGGGTTCCGAATGAAGAAGTTATTTTTGAACATTAATTAATTCCCATGAACCCTCCTTCTGAAAATATCAATCAAATCGCCAACTTCATTTTGATTAAAAACGTTAGTGGCAATAGAAGACTTCAGCCACCGAAATGACAAGAAAAAGATAAGCGATAAATAAAAAAAATATGGCAACATTCAAACAAAAAATATTACGATTTCTTTATCCGCTAATTAGAAAAGCATCTAAAAGTGGTAAAAACGGGACCGTTATAAGCAATGAAAATAATGCTTCATCGATAGTTTCTTTCTACCAACAAAAAGCAATATTGAATAATGGAAATCCAATTGACTTTTCCGTCTATTCGGGCAAGAAAGTTTTGATTGTAAATACCGCTTCAAATTGTGGTTATACTGGGCAGTATGCAGAATTACAAAAGCTGCACGAAAAGTTAGGTGACAAATTAGCTATAATTGCATTTCCTGCCAATGATTTTGCGGAACAAGAAAAAAGTAGTGACAACGAAATTTCCCAATTCTGCCAAATAAACTATGGCGTAACATTTCCGATAGCAAAAAAAGGAGTTGTAGTAAAAAGCAAGGAACAGCAACCTATATTTAAATGGCTTACGGACAGCAGGGCAAATGGTTGGAACAGTCACCAACCTGATTGGAATTTTAGCAAGTATGTGATTGACGAGAAAGGGAATCTCACAAACTATTTCGGACCCTCAATTTCTCCTTTGGACAGCGAATTTTTGAAAGCAGTTGAATAGTTGCAGGAAATCTCAGTCACTAACTCTTGGTTCAAGGGTGGAAAACCTATTACGTCCCGAGCGGAGAATTTTACAACGTTAAATTTCGTGCTTCCTTGTTTGTGAATTTTGGATCTTACTGAGATTGATGTGTAACTCAAAACCATTTTGGCACATTTGTGTCAGGTAGAACTCCCTCAACCTCGATAATTTTGTGTGGTTATCAAATTGAACATCAACAATTAATTGAAAGACATGAAAGAAATCGCATTAATAACAGGAGCTTCATCTGGAATAGGATACGAAATAGCCAAACTATTTGCAGCAGACAAAACAGATTTGCTCATAGTGGCAAGAAGCGAAAATAAACTTCTGGAAATTAAAAAAGAATTCGAAGAAAAATTCAAGGTAGATGTATTTATTGTTGCGGCTGATTTATCCTCCCAAGAAGGAATACAAACTGTTTATGAAGTGGTTCATTCAAACAACTTAATCGTAAATTATGTAGTAAACAATGCCGGTTTTGGAGACTATGGCTCCTTCATCGATAGAAGCATGGAGAAATACAAAGAAATGATTCAATTGAATATTGTAAGTCTCACAGAATTAAGCTATCACTTCGGAAAAGAAATGGTCAAGCGTGGAAAAGGCAGAATTTTAAATGTTGCTTCCATGGCGGGACTTCAACCAGATCCGAACTTTGCTGTTTATGGCGCAACCAAAGCGTATGTTATCAGTGTATCAGAGGCCATTCATAAAGAATTTGAAAAAACAGGTGTTACCGTAACTGTTTTATCTCCTGGGGCCACCGCATCGAATTTTATGGATCGTGCGGATATGAATAACGCCAAATTATACGCAAGTGGAGTTATGACCTCATTGGATGTTGCGCGAGAAGGTTACAATGGCATGATGAAAGGAAAACTCCATGTGATTCCAGGTTTTAAAAATAAAATACTAGGATTTTTCTCGGGCATTATGCCTCCAGGGAAATTGAGATTAAGTGTTGCCGCTAAAATTATGGCAGAGAAATAACTATAGAAGATAAAATCAAACTTATACTAAACAAATGAAAGTAACCATCTTCGGTGCTACGGGCTTTTCAGGTCAAGGTATTTTAGCAGAAGCCCTCAAACAAGGACATGAAATAACCATTCTGGTGCGTGATGCATCCAAAGTTTCCATCAAACACAAAAATCTAACAATTGTCGAAGGAAATGTGCTCGATCCTCAAACAGTTGCTTCCGTTTTGAACCATCAAGAAGCGGTCATCCAATGCCTGGGAGTTGGTGGCAAAGGCGACGGCAAACCAACCACCTTTATTTCAGATGCTACGAAAATCATTGTTGATGAAATGCAAAAGCAGAACATCAAACGCCTTATTGTCATGAGTAATGTGGGAGCAGGAAACAGCATTGCTTTTCAACCCTGGTTTTTTACCAAAATCATTCTTCCTTATTTCATGAAATGGCTGAAAGTCATCATCGAAGATAAAAATCGAATGGAACCCATCATCATGAACAGCAACCTCGATTGGACGATTGTTCGTTGTCCTAATATCGTTGACAAACCAGCGAAAGGAACATGCAACGCTACCCTCGATGGCAAAGGGCTCAAACTGTCTATCACTCTAACTGATTTATCCAAATTTATGGTTGACCAGTTGCAACAAACAGCGTTCATTAAGCAAGCGCCATCCGTAAGTAATTAATTAAGATGGAAATGAATAAACGTTTAACAGAATAAAATGATTCACACAAATCTTGGTAAAATTGCCGTCTATCCGAAATTGGCTGATTCAGATAAAACACCAATCATTTTTCTTCACGGCGTGTATTTTGACCACCACCTGTGGGATGAGGTAATCGATTCTATTCAAGACCGAACGACTTATTCCGTTGACATGCCATTTCATGGTTTGAGTAAGGAAATCACCAAAAACGACTGGTCACTGAATGATTGTACCGAAATGCTTCTTGAAATTCTGGATAGTTTGAAGATTACCCAAGTTATTGCTGTCGGGCACTCGTGGGGCAGTATGACCATTCTTCGAGCAGCATCCAAGCAACCAGAGCGATTTGAGAGTGTTTTGCTTTGTAATATGCCCTTTCTTGCTGCCACAAAAAAACAAAAGATCACGTTCGGACTTCAGCATTCCATGTTGATATTCAGAAATTTTTACACGAAACAAGCCGCCAAAGCATTGTTTGGAAAAACATCGCTAAAAGAAAATCCTTCTCTAGTCGATCAACTAAAACGACCAATGAATTTGTTATCAAACGCTCAGATTAAACACACGGACAAAGCGGTAATTGCAGATGCCGAAGATGCGAGCGAATTGATTACAAATTTAAAGGTCAGAGCGCTTGCTCTCAAAGGAATTGAAGATTATGTGCCTGCACCTCCAAGCATTGAAACGATAATTATTAAAGGTGGTCATATTAGTCCTTTGGAACAACCTCATGAAATTTTAAGTCTCGTGCGGAAACTATCCAATTAAAGCTCAGCAGCTAACAGCGGTTTTGCGTCAGGCGGGTTTCGTGCTTCGTCTGACGCTTTTTCGTATATTTGAGTTAGGTTCTTCGTATCCAGTGCAGTGGTAAAAAAACGCCCGAACGCAAAGCCGCAAACCGTTATGCTCCATGCCCTCCGACACGCCTATTCCAAGCGGACAAAGTAACATTAGCAACCCATTCTGTATTGTGCCTTAAAGTAGCGTTTACTATTTCGCACCTGCAATCTTTGTTGGTGCATTTAGCAACTGCCTTTCTACCCTTTGGTGAAGCATTATTGCCAATAAAATAAAGTTCGCCATCCGCACCGCAAAATGGGCACGGGAGCATAACATCGGCTAAAAAAACATTGCCGTTATGGTCTGTATATTCAATTTTCTGCATCTTATTAAGTTTCATATTGTTTGACAATTTTCGTTTATAAATCGGCAACGTCTTTTAGCCGCAAAACGTTGTGTGTAATGCTACGACATACTGCAACTAACAATTTTTTACTAATGACTAAATAAAAAAATAAAGAATAATATTTTATAATTGATATATCAACTATATTTGTATCAAATATTAAATCATAATGGAAAAATTAAGTAATATTATTTTTTACACCTTGGAAAAGTCTATCAAGACTTATCGTCAATTTGCTCAAAGGAATATTTCAGCCGCAGGCTTTACCATAACAATTGACCAGTGGCTTGTCCTTAAAACAATTCAAGAGGACTCATCCATAAGCCAACAACAATTAGCTTTAAAGGTTTTTAAAGACTTTGCTTCTATAACGAGAATTATAGAATTATTGGTTAAAAACGGCTACTTAATTCGCAACTTTCATAAAGAAGATAGGAGAAGATTTGAATTAACTCTTTCAAAAGAAGGTGTTACAATTATTAAATCTCTTGAACCTGTAATTAATAAAAATAGAACCAAAGCTTTGTACGGGTTATCTGTTGAAGATATTGAAAATTTGCAAACATCGCTTAACAAAATTATATCAAATTTAAATAACAAATAAGATGAAAAATATTACCTGTCTTGTATTAGCTTTTTTGCTAAACTACAATTTTATGATGGCACAAAGTCCAACAAATAAACTCAACTTTCAAGAAAAAAACACAGTTATTAATACGTTTTGTAAATTACTAAATGAAAACTATGTCTATCCAGATAAGGCAATTAATATTTGTGAGGCATTGATGTCAAATAATCAAAATGGAAAATATGATAGTCTTGTCAATCCTAATAGTTTAGCTCAGGAACTAAATAAAGACATTCGTTCACTTTATATTGATAAGCATTTACTGATAGACTATAACCCTGAACTTGAAAAAGATATAAACATATTTAATGCTTCAAAAACAGGTAAAACAAAAATCCTTAATCAGGATGATTCAGAAGATAGAAAAAAGAATTATTTTTTTAAAAAATTAGAGATCTTGCCTTCGAATATTGGATACATGGAATTTACAAATTTCTCAAAACTATCTACTTCAGTTAGTAAAACCATTCATGCATCTATGCAATTCCTATCAAATACTGATGCTTTAATAATTGATTTAAGAAATAACAGAGGAGGTAATGGAGAAACAGCAGGCGAAATATTAAGCTACTTTTTTGAAGGAAAACAAAAAACAGGAAAAACATTTAACAGGATGACTAATAAATGGACTGATAATTTTGTTGAAAATAAAAAAACTATTACTGGTGGTCTTTTAATGAAAATGCCAATATATATTCTAACAAGCGACCAAACCTATTTAGCAGCTGAGTCATTTGCTTATATCTTGCAAACAATTAAAAACGCAACCGTAATTGGTGATAGAACAAGAGGTGGAGCTCATATAGCAAGAAGTTTTAGTATTGGCAATGGTTTTGTTTGTTTTATACCTTATGCAAGATCAGAAAATATAATTACAAAAACTGATTGGGAGGTAAAGGGCGTAATACCAAAATTAAAAGTTGAAGATGACAAATGTTTATCCATTGCTAAAGAAGTTATTTTAGAGGCAAAACTTAAAAGTGCAAAAAATGAAAGTGAGAGAAATCAAATCCAGTATTTGGTTAATTATTATAAATCAAAAAATGTGAAGTTTGCGATTGATTCAGCGATTATTCAAAAGTTTGTAGGCAAGTACGAATACTTTGAAGTGACTGTAAGCAACAATCAATTATATTTTATGGATACAAAAAACTTTAAAAAAGCTGTTGATATGATTCCAATTTCAAATACACTCTTTCAAATAGGTTATGATTATCAGGTAGAGTTTATTATTAGTAAAAATAGCGGAGATTGCACGGGAATGAAAATGTTTTGGGACGATGGTTATGAAGAAATCATTTCAAAAAGTAACAAATAAATTCGCTGCTCGTCTAATAGTATAAATCGAAATCGAATAATGACATATTCTATACAAATAAATAGTCTTACTCATCATTTTGAGAATCAGCAAAAGGTACTTAACAATATCAATATCGCCGTGCCACAAGGAAGTATATACGGTTTCTTAGGACCAAATGGTGCTGGAAAAACGACCTCACTGCGGTTGATGCTGGGCTTATTACAAAAACAAAAAGGTAAAATTGAAATCTTAGGAAAGACATTTGAAAAGAACAGAATTGAAATACTCAAACAAACGGGTTCACTTATCGAATATCCTTCTATCTATGGACAGCTTACAGCATATCAAAATGTATTGGTCTGGCAAAAAATTTATCAGTGTAGCAAAAGCAGAATAGATGAAGTATTGCACATTGTAGGTTTATCGGAGACAGGTAATAAAAAAGCAAGTAATTTTTCTTTGGGTATGAAACAACGGTTGGGTTTGGCAATCGCTTTACTCAATAATCCGAGTTTGTTAATTTTAGACGAACCTACCAATGGACTTGACCCTAATGGTATCATTGAGATTAGAGAATTACTTATTAATCTAAATAAAGAGCAAGGCATCACGATTGTAATTTCCAGCCATCTTTTGAGTGAAATTGAGAAATTGGTAACACATATTGGGCTTATTCATAAAGGGAATGTGCTGTTTGAAGGTACATTAAATGAATTGCTTGAAACACAAAAAAAAGCGAGTTTTGTAATTGCAAATACTTCCAATAATACCAAAGCCATTGAACTATTACAATCCATGTGTAAACCCATTTTGCAAAATGCTAAAATACAAATGAATGTGCGTACAGATGAAGAAATTAGTAAAATAGTACAAGCATTGGTCATGCAAAACATTGATGTGTACGAAATTTATAGAAGCAATGCAGATTTGGAAAGTATTTTTATGAATTATATCAATTAAGCAAAAATGAACTTCATACATAGCCTGCAAAGTGAGTGGATAAAAACGAAAAATAGTGCTGTAATGTGGCTTACTATTGGAGGTGCACTGTTTGTGCCTGTTTTAATAACCATTGGTAGAATATTAAAACGAAATGACACTTTACTTGTCAATTCATCGGAAGGAGTTTGGTTGAAATTGTTCAACCAAAATTGGCAATTTATGTCAGTATTTCTTTTGCCAATGGGGATTATTTTAGTAAGTAGTTTACTTACTCAAATTGAATTTAGAAACAACACTTGGAAGCAATTATTCACGACCCCTCAAAAACTATCCACTATTTTCTGGGCAAAATATGCAATCGTTTTTATTGTACTTATTCAGTTTTTCATCCTTTTTAATATAGGTATATATCTTTCTGGTGTTATACCTGCTTTAATTTATAGTGATGTTCCCTATCCATCTGGTAGTTTTCCTTTCAAAGAATATTTGATTGGCAATGCTTATTATTTTTTATACTGCTTGCCTATCGTTGCCTTGCAATATTTGATGAGTTTACACATCAAAAACTTTATTGTACCAGTAGGCGTAGGTTTGGTTTTGGTAGTTACTTCGCTAATTGCAGTAAACAATCAATATGGTTATATAGTGCCTTATATCTATGGTGGAATGAAGTTTTTAATTGCTGATAATAGGATAGATGAAACAATTAATATTTCCTATTGGGCGTTTGGTTATTTCATGTATTTTAGTTTTGCAAACTTTCTTATTTTCATTTGCGAAACCCAAACCAAGTCCTCAAAATATTTCAAATTAAAGCCGTTGCTTTTTACCTTACTTTCAGCATTAATTTTTGGAGTATTTTTTATAACTTATCTTCATTCTTTCAGTAGTAAAAAAACAATTACAGACCATAGTCAAAAGGAAATTGAAGAAAATATTAGATTGGTTGAAAATAATTTGGGTGCATTTAACCTCGACAACAATACAGATTGGACATTGGAAGAAAGAATGAAATTCTACAAGGTAAAAGGACTAAGTATAGCGGTTATTCACAATTTTAAAATAGAATGGGCAAAAGGTTACGGTTTTGCTAATGAAGCAGAAAAAATACCAGTAACAACAAACACATTATTTGAACCAGGTTCTTTAAGTAAATCAGTAAATGCTTTGGCATTGATGCAAATGGTACAAGACAAAAGGATAGACCTCTTTACCGACATTAACCAATATTTGCACACTTGGAAATTTCCTTATGATAGTATTTCAAAAGGAAAAAAAATTACTTTGGCTAACTTGTTAAGCCACACGGCAGGTCTAAGTGTGCATGGTTTTGGTGGCTATAAGGAAGGTGATAGTTTGCCTACAATATTGCAAATTTTGAATGGTACAAAACCTGCCAATTCAAAAGCAGTACGCTCTATTTTTGAACCCAATAAAAAAATGAAGTATTCAGGTGGAGGAACTATGATAAGTCAACTATTGTTAATGGATGTTTCTAAAAAAACCTATGACAAGTATTTGGCTGAACATATTTTGCAACCCCTCCAAATGACCAACAGTTTTTATACACAACCTATTCCTGAAATAAAAAAACCTTTTGCTGCTGTCGGTTATGATAGCTTGGGAATTGCTCTACCATACAAATACCCAATAATGGTAGAGCAAGCAGCCGCAGGGCTTTGGACAACGCCATCTGATATTTGTAAGTTTATGATTGAGTTACAACAATCTTTAAAAGGCAAATCCAATAAAATTTTAACAAAAGAAAATACTGAATTAATGCTTACTCCATACATTGATGAAAGAACAGCTTTTGGCTTTTTTGTTGATGATTTTAAAGGTCATAAATACTTTAGCCATGAAGCTGGCAATTGGGGTTTTAGTGGTGCATTTTATGGCAGTATGGAAGAAGGCAATGGTGTAGCTATTTTTATTAATTCTGAAAATGACGAAATACTTAGAGAAATTGGCAACTCAGTTATTAATGTTTACAACTGGAAAGGCTTTGATAAGAAGGAAAAAATTAAAGTTATGTCAGTGGAAGATAGTGTTATGAGAAAATATATAGGAATTTATGAAGCTAAAGCGGAAAACAGAAAAGTTGAAATATTATTTGATAATGGTGCTTTGTATTATAAGACTAACAAACAAAAAATAAAAATGTATTTTACCAGCAAAACAGCATTTATAAATATGGAAAGCCCAACTTTAAAATCGTTTGAGTTTGATAAAAATAAATTGGTAAAAGGGCTAAAAATTAAATACAAAGACAAGGAATTTATTTTAGGCAAGAGAGGCTAAAAAGCACTACACACAACAAGGGTTTTGCGTCAGGCGGGCTGAAGTGCAAAATTCAACAGCAGTTTTTCAATCAAACTTTAGTAATAATATCAGCTTTTGTGCTTCGATTTCCCGCCCGAACGCAAAGCCCCAAAACGTTAGCCTCCACCATAAATAAAAAATGAAAGAAGAAAAATTAAATTCTATAGAAGGGATAAAAGACTTAATAGCCTCTGGTGATACTGATCAGGCATTATCGGATTTGCTACGCTTTTTTTATAATGAGGCAATTTTTCCTGAAAGACTTAGCGAGGAAGCATATCTACTATCACATCAATACCATTACTTTTTAAGAAGAACAAGACTTGGACTTGTTGAGGATACTTCTGAAATGAATAAAGTTAACAGTAAGCTTTTATATCTTATTGATGAAATAAAATACTTCTATGAAAATGATAATTCCGATAGGTTATCTAATAGAATATCGGAATTAAGAAGGCGGCAATTTTTAGCGGAATCATTACATGAACTAAAAGTTATAGTGTATGAGGCAAGGAGGTTACTTATCGTATACCCAGATAGGTATGAATTAATTAGACTAATTGAAGAAATTGAAAGAGCAATTAATTATGAAAAGATAAGAGATAAAACCTCTTATCCAACCATGCCATTACCGAAGGCGACTGAAATTAATTCACCGTTACCGGAGGCGACTAAAATTAATTCACCAATTAATTCACCGTTTTCAAAAAGGAGAGTTTTGTGGTTGTTTTTAGTAATCATCATAATAATAGCGCTTCTTCTCTATTTAATGTTAAAATAAACAAAGAAGAAGGCGCGAAGAAAAAAACTGCTATTCAACTATGCGCTGCAACAGCAAGCCTAACTCATTAGCGCACAGGTGGATAATCAACTGGTTAGACTTAATATAATAAAATGAATAAAGAAGAAAACATAATTGAAGAACTTCGAGAGTTGTTAAAATATGGAGAATATCCTGATCTATCTGATTTGCTTGAAAAATCAAGAAGCAGGTTAGATATCTCTTCCACTTATGGTAATATTCTTTTTGCTCCACTTTCGACATTGGAGATATATTCTCCTCCAAAAGAGACTGCAATTTTAAACAACCTCCCTGATGCTAAAAAACTGATTATTTTAAACTCTGTCCTCCAAATTTATCCAAAAAAGGATAATGAACCAGAAGTTGTAGAGATAATTTATCGTGTTGACAAAGCCCTAAAAAATGAAAATCCCATGAATTGGAATAAGGTAATATTCTTAGCTCACGCATCTGAGGACAAGCCATACGTAAGAAAACTATATAAAATTTTGAAAGACAATGGGTTAGAGCCTTGGCTTGATGAAGAAAACCTCATGCCTGGAGTTCGTTGGGATGATAAAATTAAAGAAGCTATTAAAAACTCTCGATTTTTTATGGCTTGCCTTTCAAATCACAGTGTAAGCAAAAATGGTTACATTCAGAAGGAGCTTAGAATGGCTTTGAATGAACTTGAACAAAAAGCATCGGATGTTATCTATTTTATTCCGGCATTGATAGAAGATGTTAGTTTGCCAGACGTAAACGTTGGAACAATCAATTTAAAAGACTACCAAGCTGTTAAGATATTTAATGAAGATGGGATGGATAGATTAATAAATCATTTAAAGCAACAAGCAAACATTATAGAAGAAGTTAAAAGAAAGGAAAATCCGATTTTTGATAACCTGAGAACAACAATTTCAGAAGGACAAGTCGAAACCGCGTTAAGGTTGCTTAGAGAATATGTTGAAGGGCGAGATGATTACATGATGAATGATGTAATAATGATCTTGTCGAGATATAATAACTTCAAAAAGCAGAATATGATGGGGACAATTTCGCACGAACAGTATTCAATGGAAAATAGTAAAATTGTATATTCAATTCTTGAAATGATAAAGGTATTGGAAGTCAAAGAAAAAAATAAAAAATGAGGCTAACTATCCACTGCCTATCATGCCTCCTAAACGTCAGCACATCGGCAGTGGTAACGTTATAGCCAATAAAAAAAGCAATCCAGGACTATGAAAGAGCAAGAGACAGTAGAAATATCATTTTTGAAAGATGCTGATAATACTATTAAAACAGAGATTCTTACGTTTAGGAAATATTTATCCGAATCATCTAATTTTTTTGATAATGAAACTGAGGCTGGAAGTGAATCTAAAAGAAATGAAGAATCATATAAGAAGTTTTTATATAATTCACAGCTACTTACATATTATGCGTTTTTCGAAGCTTGGTTAAAGGAATTATGTGATTGTCATCACAGACTTGGATTTAACAGGATGACAGTTAAAGATTTAGCGGGTAGAAATTATATTGAAAAAAGTAAATTGTATTTTGAGAAAGTTGCAGACTTTCATCTAGGTGATTTAAGAGAAGAATGGCATAGAATACAAACTCTTCAGCAGATAAGAAATCTTATTGCTCATAATAATTCAAGCATTATTAAAAATTCAGATAACCCGATTAACAAGCAACCCCAATATCAATTAATTTGCAATGAGAAGTCTATTAAACTTGATATGTCAACAGGTGATTTTTTCATAAACGAAAACAGATTCTTGCTAGATGTTTTAGATTTAATTCAATTATATCTATCAAAAATTATTCGTATGATTGACAAACCAAGAGTAGTAGTTAAATCAAGTGAATTACCCTATGATATGGGTAACTGGGGAATAGAAAAAGTTCTAACACTTATAAAATCAACAATAAACGGTGTTGAGCAATTTGAGAATTGTAAAACAAGAACTGATGAATATAGATTTAGTGATACAATTGAAAATGGAATTGGTAATTACAAGTCTATGAATTGGAATTTAACAAAGCTTTTATCTTTATTTTCTGGGGCGAAATGGGATGTTGGCGATTGTGAAATTATTAATAAAAATGGGAAAAAAGGGTTAGCTAAATTAAAAGAGAAATACAATGTTAGAGATATTTTTGAAGATAATTTAGATGAAATTAATATCGATACTTCTTTTGAGGAAGAACCACCTTTTTAAACAATACTGGCTATAACAAAGTGTAGCAGTAATAAGGGTTTTAGAAGGTATTTCAAGCATTCTACCTCGCATTAAGTTTCGTGTAGGTTGATAGTGGAAGCCCGTAATCCCTTACTACTGCTACACTCGACCGTTACCTGTAACCTTAAAAGACGACAGACAAATGAAAGAGATTTTAAAAGAAGTATATCAACACTGCCAGGACATGCAAAAAATGGCTGAGACAAAAAATGCCGGGCTTATTGCGTTTAATGGAGCAATTACTTTGGCGACAATTAAATTGCTAACAGATGGCATTCAGAATTGCTATTTTCAATATTACCTATTCTTTGTGTTGTTCTGCTCATTGATTTCAATATTTCTTAATCTATCTGCTATTAGTGCTCAATTAAAGCATAAAGAACAAGAAATTTCAAATCATAAAAGCCAAAACCTATTGTTCTTTGGAACTGCTGCAAATTATACTCCTGAAGACTACTTAAAACAGTTAAAATCAGAATACAATTTAACAGATGAAATCACAAAATATAATATTGACCAAGCCAGACAAGTTGTAATCAATGCACAAATAGCTCTGCGAAAATTTAAATTGTTTAACTCTGCTTTTAAATGGACGATTGCAGGTATTGCGACACCTTTAAGTGTATTAATCTATCTTATATTCTTTGACAACAACAAATAAATGGGACTAAAAGACGATATAAAAAAAGAGGTTAAAAATATTCTCGACACGAAATTTGATGTAGAGGATGTTAGTTACGTACCGGACATCGAAAATTCAAAACTCATTTATGGTAATAAGGGCTTACAGTTTAAAGGTACGGTTTTATATGTGGACATGAGAGGTTCAACTACAATTCTATCAAAGCATAATCGACCAGTAGTTGCAAAAATCCATATGTCTTATTTTCACGCAATCCTGAAAATTGCAGAAATATACGATGGTGAAGTTAGAAGCTTTAATGGTGACAGTGTTCTTGTATTTTTTGAAGGTAATAGCAAATTGACTCTGAATTTTGCGGTCATGGCTGCAATGACAATGACTTACATTATTTCAAGCAATGAGGGTATTAACAATGAACTGCAGAAATATTCAACTGTTGACTTTGGTATCGGTATTGACTTTGGACACATTCTCTGTACTAAAATTGGTCTCGTTAAAAAGCCTAACAATAAAGACCTCATTTGGATAGGACATGCAGTAAACAAATCAACAGTAATCAGTGACAGCAGAAAAAGCCCGTTTCATGTTGGAATTTCAAGTGTAGTATACTCCAACCTTAATGACAATGTGAAGTATCACACACAGAAAAATTATTGGGGACAAGAAGAAAAAATCAACATGTGGACAAAGGGTTATATAACATATGACGGGAAACAAGAAGAATATTATTATACAAACTACTATTTTACAGTTGACTAAAAAGGCTATAGCTAACACGGGTTTTGCGTCAGGCTGGCTGAGGTGCAAAATTGAAACTGAGTACTCCTATCAAACTTTTGTGCAGGTTGACAGTACAGTACTCCGAAATCGCCAACTGCGGCAACACGCAAACCGTTATGTTTAAATCACAAAAAGAATAAAAACAGTAATATTACCAATCAAATAGAGGCATAAATCACACAATGACAAGTACCACTCAAAGAGCAGCACTACAAAACCAAATCTGGAAAATAGCCAACGATGTACGGGGGGCGGTGGACGGATGGGATTTCAAGCAGTTTGTGCTCGGCACCCTTTTCTATCGCTTTATCAGCGAAAATTTTACCAACTACATTGAGGGCGATGATGAGGATGTCAATTATCCAAGCCTGCCAGACAGCGTCATCACACCGGAAATCAAAGATGATGCGGTCAAGACCAAAGGTTATTTCATCTATCCCAGCCAGTTGTTTGTGAATGTGGCCAAAAATGCGAACACCAACCCCAACCTCAACACGGACTTAAAGGCCATTTTCACCGCCATCGAAAGCTCCGCCAACGGCTACCCCTCGGAAGAAGCCATCAAGGGCCTGTTTGCGGATTTTGATACCACCAGCACCCGCCTCGGCAATACCGTGGAAAACAAAAATACCCGACTGGCAGCGGTACTGAAAGGCGTAGAGGGGCTAAAGTTTGAGAATTTTGAAGACAACGAAATTGACCTCTTCGGGGATGCCTACGAGTTTTTGATTTCCAACTATGCCAAGAATGCAGGGAAATCCGGTGGAGAATTTTTCACGCCGCAGCATGTATCCAAGCTCATTGCACAGTTGGCGATGCACGGTCAAAAAACAATCAACAAAATATACGACCCGGCGGCGGGTTCGGGTTCCTTGTTGCTGCAGGCCAAAAAACACTTTGACAACCATATTATTGAAGAAGGCTTCTTTGGGCAGGAAATCAACCATACGACCTACAACCTGGCCCGCATGAACATGTTTCTGCACAATATCAACTACGACAAGTTCCATATTGCCTTGGGGAATACCCTCCTCCATCCGCAATTGCGGGATGAAAAACCCTTTGACGCCATCGTGTCCAATCCGCCCTACTCCGTCAATTGGATTGGCGACGACGACCCGACCCTCATCAACGACGACCGCTTCGCACCTGCGGGGGTGCTGGCGCCCAAGTCCAAGGCCGATTTTGCGTTTGTGCTGCACGCCCTGAGCTACCTCTCCGGCAAGGGCAGGGCGGCCCTCGTGTGCTTCCCCGGCATCTTCTACCGGGGCGGAGCCGAGCAGAAAATCAGGAAGTACCTCGTGGACAGCAACTACGTGGAGACCGTGATTTCCCTCGCCCCGAACCTGTTCTATGGCACCACCATCGCTGTGAACATCCTCGTGCTGTCCAAGCACAAGACCGATTCCCTCACCCAGTTCATTGATGCCAGCGGTGAAGGTTTCTTCAAGAAAGAGACCAACAATAACGTGCTGACCGAGGCGCATATCCAGCAGATTATGGACATCTTCGACAGCAAAGCGGAGGTCGCCCATATCGCCACCAGCATTGACAACCCCAAAATCGCCGAAAACGACTACAACCTCTCCGTAAGCAGCTATGTGGCAGCCAAGGACAACCGGGAGGTGATTGACATCGCCGTGCTGAACCAGGAAATTGCGGCGACGGTGCGTAAAATTGATGCGCTGCGGGCGGATATTGATAACATCATTCATCAAATGGAAAATGGAAAATGGAGAATGGAAAATTGAAAATGGAGAATGGAGAATTGAAAATGGAGAATGGAGAATTGAAAATGAACAGCGGTGTGCTGCCTTTTATGGATAAATTGTTGGACGGGGCGGCGGTGGAGTGGAAGACGCTGGGGGAGGTAACAAAAATTCAGAGAGGAAGAAGGCTTATAAAAAATCAGTTAGAAGAGACTGGTAAATATGCAGTTTTCCAAAATAGTATGACCCCTCTTGGGTACTACCATGAAAGTAATGTTAAAGCAGATACCGCTTTCGTTATTTGTGGAGGTGCAGCTGGTGAGATTGGTTACAGTAGCATTGATTTTTGGGCTGCGGATGATGTTCATTATCTTTTAACACCAGATAATATTGCAAGCAAGTTTGTTTATTATTTTTTGCTAACACAGCAGCATAAAATAATTAGCCAAGTTCGGAGGGCAAGTGTTCCAAGACTTTCTCAAAAGGTAATTGAAAAACTCCTCATCCCCATCCCGCCCCTCCCTGTCCAAAAAGAAATCGTCCGCATATTAGACCGTTTTACGGAGCTTACAGCAGAGCTTACAGCAGAGCTTACAGCAGAGCTTACAGCCCGTAAAAAGCAGTACGAGTATTATCGAGAGGCGTTGTTACGTTTTGAGGAGGGGGAAGTGGCGTGGAAGACGTTGGGGGAGGTCGGGGAAGTTCGTATGTGTAAGCGGATTTTTAAAGAACAGACAACTGATGAAGGTGAAATACCTTTTTACAAAATAGGTACTTTTGGCAAAGAGCCTAATGCTTATATTTCAAGAGAACTTTTTGAAGAATATAAGTTAAAATACAATTACCCAAAAATAGGCGAGGTACTAATTTCTGCGAGTGGAACAATTGGAAGAGCAGTTATTTTTGACGGGAAAGAAGCTTATTTTCAAGATAGTAACATCGTCTGGATTGAAAACGATGAAAGTGAAGTTTTAAACAAATACCTGTTTTATTTTTACCAAATTGCTAAATGGAATATTGCTGAAGGCGGTACAATACAACGTCTTTACAACGATAATTTGAAGAAAACAAAAATTCCAATTCCATTCCCAAATGACACAGAAAAATCCCTCAAAGAACAAACCCGCATTGTCTCCATTCTCGACAAATTCGACACGCTGACCACGTCCATCAGCGAAGGTTTGCCGAAGGAGATAGCGTTGCGGCAGCAGCAGTATGCGTATTATCGGGAAATGTTGCTCAATTTTGATAAATGGAAAGTGGAAAGTTGAAAATGATGGAAAAGAAAAAAAATATAGTGATGGACAAATCGTATACTTTTGCTTTACGAGCTATAAAACTGTATAGACATTTGACAAGCAACCAAAAAGAATATGTCTTGTCAAAACAAGTTCTAAGGAGCGGCACGAGCATAGGGGCTTTGATAAAGGAAGCGGAACACGCACAATCAAAAGCCGATTTTATCAATAAAATGAATATTGCCTTAAAAGAAGCGAACGAAACGGAATATTGGCTAATGCTTTTACATGATAGTGAATATCTGGATGAAAAAAGCTTCATTTCTATAAGCGCAGACATTTCTGAATTAATAAAACTTTTAGCCAGCATCGTAAAAACCTCAAAACAAAACAGATAACGCAAACAACAACTTTCAACTTTCAACTTTCAACTTTCAATTTTCAATTTTCAATTTTCATGTACAACACCATCGCAGAATCCAACAACTTCATCATACTGGAGCATTACACCAAGCATTCAGTACTGAACGAACCAGCGGTTGTTTTTCAATCAGAAGCATCCCTGGAGCGGGAGTTTGTGCAGGATTTGGTGAACCAGGGCTATGAGCACCTGCCCAACCTGACCACCCCGGCGGCCATGCTGGCCAATGCAAGGGTGCAGCTACAGCAGTTGAACGACATGGCGTTTTCGGATGGGGAATGGGCCCGTTTTGTGGAGGAGTACCTGGACAAGCCCAGCGATAACCTCGTGGACAAGTCCAGGAAAATACATGAAAACCATATCCATGATTTTGTCTTCGACGACGGGCATATCCAAAACATCTACCTGGTGGATAAGCAGCAGATAGCCCGGAACAAGGTGCAGTGCATCACGCAGTTTGAGCAAACGGGCACCCATGCCAATCGGTACGATGTCACCATCCTGGTCAATGGCTTGCCCTTGGTGCAAGTGGAACTAAAAAAGCGGGGCGTGGCCATCCGAGAAGCCTTTAATCAGGTGCACCGTTATTCCAAAGAGAGCTTTAACAGCGACAATTCCCTGTTCAAATACGTGCAGTTGTTCGTGATTTCCAATGGCACGGACAGCCGCTATTTCGCCAACACGACCGAGCGCAATAAGAACAGCTTTGACTTTACCATGAACTGGGCAAGGGCGGACAACAGGCTGATCAAAGATTTGAAGGATTTTACGGCTACTTTTTTTCAGAAAAACACGCTGTTGCAGGTCTTGCTGCATTATTCGGTGTTTGATGTGAGCAATACGCTGCTGGTGATGCGGCCGTACCAGATAGCCGCCACCGAGCGGATTTTATGGAAGATAAAAAGCGCCTACGAAGCGAAAAAATGGAACACCATAGAAGGGGGCGGCTATATCTGGCACACCACGGGTTCGGGCAAGACGCTGACCAGCTTCAAGGCGGCGAGGCTTGCCACACAGTTGGATTTTATTGACAAAGTGTTCTTCGTGGTGGACCGCAAGGATTTGGATTACCAGACCATTAGAGAATACCAACGCTTTTCGCCCGACAGCGTGAACGGGTCGGACAGTACGGCGGGGCTGGTAAGGAACCTAGCCAAGGATGACAATAAAATCATCGTCACGACCATCCAGAAGCTGAACAACCTGATGAAGAGCGAAAATGATTTGCCCATTTATCAGAAGCAGGTCGTTTTCATCTTTGACGAAGCCCACCGCTCGCAGTTTGGCGAAGCGCAGAAAAACCTGAAAAAGAAGTTTAAAAAATACTATCAATTTGGGTTTACGGGCACGCCGATTTTTCCTCAAAATGCCTTGGGCGCAGAGACCACCGCCAGTGTATTTGGCCGGGAGCTGCATTCTTATGTGATTACGGACGCCATTCGGGATGAGAAAGTATTGAAATTCAAGGTGGACTATAATGATGTGCGGCCCAAGTTTAAGAGCATTGAAAATGAACTGGATGAAAAGAAACTTACGGCAGCCGAAAACAAGCAAGCGTTCCTTCACCCCATGCGGATAAAGGAAATATCACAGTACATCCTACAGAATTTCAGGCACAAAACCCACCGGGCGCAAGGCGGCAGTAAGGGCTTCAATGCCATGTTTGCCGTGAGCAGTGTGGACGCTGCCAAATGCTATTACGAGGAGCTGAACAAGCTGCAAAAGGACAGCGAAAAGCCGCTAAGGATAGCCACTATCTTTTCTTTCGCTGCCAATGAAGAACAGGATGCCATTGGGGATATAGTGGATGAAACTTTTGAGCCATCGGCCATGGACCAAAGCGCCAAGGAGTTTTTGACGGCAGCCATACAGGATTACAATGCCACATTCGGGAGCAGCTATGGCGTGGATAGCAAGGAGTTTCAAAATTACTACCGAGACCTCGCCAAGCGGGTAAAGAACAAAGAGGTAGATTTATTGATAGTGGTCGGTATGTTTTTGACCGGGTTCGATGCACCTACCATGAATACCCTTTTTGTGGATAAAAACCTGCGGTATCACGGTTTGATGCAGGCCTTCTCCCGCACCAACCGCATCTATGATGCGACCAAGACCTTTGGCAATATTGTCACTTTCAGGAACCTGGAACAGGCTACCATTGATGCCATTACGCTATTTGGCGATAGCAATACCAAAAACGTGGTGCTGGAAAAGAGCTACCAGGAGTATTTGGAAGGCTTTACGGATATTGTCACGGGAAAAGCCCGCAGAGGGTATGTGGAAGTGGTCAATGAGTTGAATGAGAAATTCCCCGACCCGGATGAAATCATCAGGGAGAGCGATAAAAAGGCGTTTGTAAAGCTGTTTGGCGAATACTTGCAGGTAGAGAATATCTTGCAGAACTACGATGAGTTTGCCCATCTGAAAGCACTGCAAAGTATTGATATAAACGACCCCGCAGCGGTGGAAGCATTCAAGGAATCCCACTTCGTGACGGATGAGCAAATCGCCGTGATGCAAGCGATAAAAACCCTGCCTGAACGCACCATACAAGACTACCGCAGCACGTACAACGATATACGGGATTGGTTGCGCCGACAAAAAGATGGCGCAGCGGCAGCAGAATCAACAATTGATTGGGATGATGTGGTATTTGAGGTGGATTTGCTCAAATCGCAGGAAATCAACCTGGATTATATCCTGGAATTGATTTTTGAGCACAATAAGAAAACGAAAGACAAGGCAGGGTTGGTGGAAGAAATGCGCCGCATCATACGAGCAAGTATCGGCAACCGGGCAAAGGAAACGTTGATTGTGGATTATATCAACGAAACCGACCTTGATGCCATTCCCGACAAGGCAAGCGTGATGGAATCCTTCTTTGCTTATGCGCAAGAAAGGCAGAAAAAAGAAGCGACGGAGTTGATTGCGGAAGAAGGCCTGAAAGAAGAAGAGGCGAAGAGATATATTATGACTTCGCTGAAACGCAATTATGCCAGTGAGAACGGGACGGAACTGAATGCACTATTGCCCAAAATGAGTCCTTTGAATCCGCAGTATTTGACCCTAAAACAGCGGGTCTTCCAGCGGATCGCTGCTTTTGTGGAGCGTTATAAGGGGATTGGAGGGGAAGTGTGAATGAATGCCATCACTTACAGGTAGCTTCATATCGTGAAGAATAATAGGTATCTAAACATAACACTATGTATGACGTTAGTGGCAACCGTAAAACAAGACCGCACAATTAGATTGACTTCGTTAAAACATTATTGATATGTTGACAGACATAAATCCAAAATTACCAATGCGAGACAAAATCGCAACAAAAGAATTTTACTTAAACAAATTAAGGTTCAACGAAATTGCCGACTATGGGGACTATTTAATGATAAGAAAAGATAATATTGAAATTCATTTTTTTGAATTCAATGACCTTGATCCAAAAGAAAACTACGGACAAGTTTATATTAGAACGAACGACATTGATAAACTTTACCAAATGCTACTGGACGATAAAATACCAATTCACCCAAATGGAGATTTGGAAACAAAACCTTGGGGACAACGAGAGTTTGCATTACTTGACCCAGACAACAACTTATTAACTTTTGGACAGAGCTTAAAATGAAAACTAAAACTTGCTTGATAAAGAAAAGAACGGCAGCCACTAACACGGGTTTTGCGTCAGGTGGGGTGACTTGCAAACTTGTGGCTTTGTGCTTCTATTCAAGTTCAGTGCCGGTTGACAGTTTTATGCTCCGAAACCCGCCCGAACGCAAAGCACGAAAACGTTAGCACCAATATTAAGAATGACCGAACAGACAACACATATTGACGTAGGACAAAGTAAAATTTTAAACCTTGACGCTGACGACCAAGGAAATTACATTGCGTTTACCGACAACAAAACGGTTGTAACAAACGACCATAATTTAAAAATAGAAATCGACTTACGCTTTCCGATTATTCGCAGACTTGACAACGACACATTTTTCATTGCTAACAGTCGGACAGAGAAAGACAACAACGGTTATATTTTTAAATTCAGCGGACAATTGGTAAAGTCATTTCTAGCTGGTGACGGAATAGAAGATATTATCGTTCAGCAAGACAAAATTGTAATAACTTATTTTGACGAAGGTGTTTTAGGTGATGACGGACCAAACAATGATGGACTTGCTGTCTTTAATTTTTCTGGTGAACAAATTTTCGGATTTAATTCAAGTAAAATTTGGGGTAATATACTTGACTGCTATTGTATTTGTAAGCACGGAACAAATAGAATTTTGTTTTACGCATATACTGACCTAAAAGTATTTGAACTTAATCTTGACACTTTTAAAGTTGAAAGTTTTGAAACACCGAATGACTTTTCAGGAACATCAGCAATTACAAGCACGGCAGACAAAATTATTTTTCATTCAAGCTATGACGACAAAAGAAGTTTTTTCTCTTGGGACAGAAATAAAAAAGAAGTAAAAAGGTTTGGTGACTATTCACCAGGCTTGACAGGAATAAAAAATGGAAAGTTTTTAATTTATGGCGACAGTGGATACACAATTATTGACCCGACAGAATAAAAATACTGGTGCTAACAGGCGTTTGGCAAAAAAGCGGGTTCAGTGCTTAAATGAAGCATTGTGCTTCGTATCAAGTTCAGTGCCGGTTGACAGTTTTATGCTCCGAAACCCGCCCGAACGCAAAGCACGAAAACGTTAGCGTTAATTTTAAATAGACAACAAATGAAATTAAAAACATTCTTATTTCTTCTGCTATTAACGAATTCAACCTTTGGGCAAAAAGCAAAAGTTGAGTTCTTACCTGACTTGCCATATGATAAGTACGAACTAAAAACAGGTAAGGATACTATAAACTTCTACCTTTCTGTATCATCGAAAAAAGGGAATTTACCTTTACTAGTATTTATTCAAGGCTCTGGAATGAACTCTTTATTTACAAAATCTCAAAATGGACAAATTCGACCTGAATATGGACATATGGCATGGTTCGATGTTGCCAAGGAAGAGTACAGAGTATTAATAGTGGACAAGCCAGGCGTAAAATATCTGCAGACTGGAGAATCAAAATTATTTGACAGCAAATTCTCACTTGAAAATTGGAGCAATGCAATAGTCAATGCAATAAACTACATAAGCAAATTTGAAAAAATTGACACTAATAAAATTTTCGTTGTAGGGCATTCAGAAGGAGGTATAGTAGCATCAAGAGTTGCTAATATGATGAAAAACAGAATATCTAAAATAGCGATAATGGCTGGAGAGGGACCATCTCAACTTTATAGCTTATACAAATTCGCAGATGACGGAACATTTTTTAATACGAAAGAACATAACATGCCTACTTCTGAAGAGAGAATTAGGTATTTGACGAATACATGGAAAGATATTTTAGCCGAACCTAAAAGTATTACGAAAAAATTTTGGGGATTTACCTATTTGAGATGGTCAAGTATGCTAAAAACATCTGTAATAGAAGAGCTGACAAACTTTAATGGAAAAATTCTACTATTACAAGGGACATTAGATAAAAATGTTTATCAAGAAACTGCAACCATTGCCTATACAACATTGCTCACAAAAGGCAAGAATGTAAAATTAGAATTAATTGAAAACGCTGACCACTCTTTCAACATTTTGGACAAACCCGAAGTAAATGGCTGGAAAATGGTACTTGAAAAAACAATTCAGTGGTTTAACGAATAAAAACAACCGCTAACATTGTATTGGCGATGGTGGGGCTGATAGTTGTAAGCTCAATATTTGTTCTTCTATCGGGCGTTTGTGCAAATATTGAACTGACGTTTTTCAAATGCCCCACCATCGCCGAGCCGCAAAACGTTATCGCCGACTGGAAAACGAAAAATGAAGACGGAAAGCCCGCCGAGACGATGAAATCAAGCTGCCAAACGAGGCTTCCCTCATCACTTGGAAAGATAAAATCCACACGGGATAGCCCTAAAAACGAAGAAAAACCGGGCGTAAAGGCGCACGAATAAAGAAAAGTCGTAAATTGGCACTGCGGAAGCGGACGGAACCGGGCGGGGCGGAAGAAAGGCGATAAAAACGCACTCCTCAACGTTATAGGCAACCGTAAGACACAACAACGATGACATTGACACAAGAACATTTGGACTTTGAGAAATTCAGCCGACAATTAATCGCACTGACTGTTTTGAAAGTTGAGTATTCTGAAATGATTTACGAACAGACAAATCCAACACCATAGTGTCCGACACAATCCAAAAATCTTGACTCGGTTGACTTCGCTATGTTCTTGCATCCAGACAAAGACAAGTTAATTGAAATTTATTGGGACGGAAAATTTTTCCAATTTAGTATTGGTATTAAAATAAACGAGCCGTCCGACTTTCCTGGAAATATTAAGTGGCACGTTTCAGTTCATGACCACTCCCCCCTACAGTTTTGTAGAATGGCCTAAATTCAATTTGGGCACTACCCCCATCATAAGGCCATTCGTTTGAAACCCCATAAAGACCGGAACAACAAAATCATCAATACCTCCAAACGAAAAAGTTTTCTCCGGCATGGTTTCGATATGCTCCAGTCCGCTGTCCAAAGACCAAAAGCAAACAAACTCCCACAATAATGGACGACGGAAACCTTCTTCAAGAATGATCTAAAATGGCTTATACACTTGTTTTTTTACTAGCTTATAAAGGTGTAGGGGAGTACACAAAAACTAAGAGTATTAACCTGATGGGCGAGTAATTAAAAAATATTATTGCGAATCTGAGGGGCTAGAGAATGTCAGATAAATGCAAAAGCAAAGTACTATATATAGGACAGAACTTTCAGGTTATTGAAAAAAAAACAGATGCGCAGTCTTTTAGATGTAGTTCTGACACAACCCCTTCAATCATGGCATCTGTTTCTGAATACACCGTCTTTGACCGCAATATACAAAGCGGTACTTTGCATGGTAGGTAGTTCCTATGGGTGCTATTTAGCCTTTACCTTGTCGAGTTTGAAGACCTTATTGCGTGCCGATTATTAAGTCTAAGTTGGGGATTTATTTTATTTCCGTTGCCAATGTCTGGGCAATATCGCGGATAGGGCGAGTCGTCGAAAACATTATCCTGCTATCCCAAATGTGCCTGATCACGTTTTTAATCAGCAACATCTGAGGCTATTTGCCCAAAATAAAGCAGTGAACCTATAACTCTTGTCCTAACATATAGGAAAATAATACCCCTACAAAACAACCCCCTTAAGCTAAATGTATAGTGGTATGCCTACCAACTCTAAATAGAAAGCGCATACCATAAGACGTTGTACCATTTTTGATGTTATTTAACCAAACTTACCCGCCGTACCGCCGAGAAGTTTTGTCCCAAAACCTGTACTAAATACAGACCACTTGCCAAGCCATTGCCGTCGAGGGTGATGAATTGGGTTTCATTGGCCTGAACAGTTCCTTGGTATAGGGTGGCTACTTGTTTCCCTAATGCATTAAACACCTTTACGGTAACTCGTTGTGTAGTAGCGGTGGCAAAGTGGAACTTTGTTTGGGGATTAAAGGGATTGGGGTAAGCCTCACTGAGTAGGAACTTATTTGCCAAAGTTGCATCAAGGCTTGTTTCGTCTGTATAAAAGACCCGTCCATCGGCACTTAATTGCTTGATTCGGAAACGGTGGCGTCCGGGTAATAGATTGGGGATTATCTCTCTGTATGCGTTTTCCGGCGCGTCCTTGTTTTTGGGCGTAATGGTTTGTACCTCTTTAAACGGTGCATTTATCCCAAACGCATGTTCAATAACAAAGGCATCAATATTGGATTGGTTAAAGGCTTGCCATTCCAGTACGGCAACCCCTTGTTCCTGAAATGCCGTAAATCCTGCCACCTGAATGGGCAAGGCCGTTAATCCCATTCCCTGAAACATGCCATTTCCAAATGTAGCCACAAATAAGTTGGCATCTTTTACGCGAGGAACGACCATGCTTACGGGCATTATTCCGATACCCGCCTCCCGTGTCCATGTTGTGGTTCCACTCACTATTGTTGCCAGATACAACCCCGTACTGGTTCCGAGCGCATACAATGTAGCACCTTGATAAGGCATGATCGCGCCCCAGAGTACGGCTGGTCCATTCCCGCTTCCATCTGCATTTTGCTCGATGTTTCCACTCACATTCGTCCAAGAGGGTGTGGCAGAAAGGGCGTTTGTGGTATAATAAACGCTGATCACGCTATAATTTGCATAAGTCACCATGACTTTGTTGGCATCGGTAGGATCTACACTAATGGAGGAGGTGTATTTATTAGCACCTGCCATGCCAGCCCCAGAAATTTCAACGGGTACGCTTGCACCTGTTGCGGCATCTGCATTGTCTAAGCGGTAAATTCGCCCACCAATGGTTCCATAGAAAAGGTGGTTAGCGGGCAAAGTGGAGGCCTCTACAATAGAAATGGATTGCCCACTCACATCTGTACCTGATAGCTGTGTCCAATTGGTCGCTAAAGTACTATTACTTCCTTCGATGATTGCTGGGTCTTCCAAGTTGCTATTCCGCCAGACCGTTGTACCACCTGCCAAATACATGCGGGCAGTATTCGTGGGGTCTAAGATGAAGGGGTTAATAAATTGGTACCCTGAACCACCTGTTGGATCTACGCGCCGAACCCCTTGTAGCCCACCACTACTATTGACTCGGAAACGATAAATAGTTCCATTTTGCCATGAGAAGTAGTAGTACCCCTTATTATCAGAAATGGCTGTAAAAGAGCCGTCTCCGCTAAGTTGTTCCGTCCAATTGGCAGAGGAAGAACTATCGTTTACCCACCAAGACCCATTGTCTTGCATGCCTCCCACCAAGACATTGTCGTTGGCCATGTTTTGCACAACCGCCGCTGTGTAGAACTGAGTGGTATTGTACCCATTGTTTTGGTTATCCCAAGTAACGGTGCTTGCGGTTATGTCGTTCGTAAAACTGATTCCCCCGTCGTGTCCCGAAACTGCCACCGTACTGCTACCTGGGCGGAAAGTCAAGGCGTGTTGGTCGGCATGTTGGTCTATATGGCCTGTCGTACCATTCCAGTTGTCGCCAGAATTACTATACCCACCAATTTGGACAGAAGCCGTTGCAGTCGTCGAGGGTGGCGCAAAGGTTAATCGGTATAAACTGGTTCCGCCAATATAAATTTGATTCTCGTTTGTCGGATTAACTTTAATGAGTAAGTCGTAACTACCTTGGGAATTAAAAACCCCATTACTAAAACTTCCATAGTTTGGGATATTGCTTGTTAAGTCTGTCCAGGTATTGGTGGAGAGCTGATATTTAAAAAGCATATGCCCGTTCGTACCTGCACTAGGGGTTTCTGCTATAAAATAAACGATATCCTCGTTTGAAGGCGCAACAGCAATTTCAATTCTGCGGTAGCTACCCGTCAATGCGACCGGAGTAATATCCGTGAAAGAACCTGCGTCGCCACTGGTAGAGGTAAAGATACCTTTTGTTGTAGCACTACCCGAACTGTTCCCAAAGGTGGCATAGACCCGCCCCGTACTGGTAACCGCAACATCGGTATAACGAGAAGAGGAAGCAAATGACCCTAATACTATTGACCATGAAGTTCCGCCATTTGTGGAACGAACAATTAAATCGGAGGCACATGCGGCATAAATCTCATCTTGGGAGGTATTAGAGGGGTCTATGGCCAACTCCCAAACATAATCAAAGCGCGAGTTCCAAGATTGCGGACTGGGGGCTGAGCCACCAACATTGGCACTGAGTTGCGTCCATGAAACCCCACTATTGGTGGACTTCCAAATCCCTTCTCCAAGCAGACCAAAATACCCATTTGCTCCATGAGAGGTATTAAGTTCACCTGCCGCAAAATACCACGTTGCTTGTTTTCCGCTTCGGGTATCTTGTGCTAGTGCTGTGACATTATGAAGTTCATAGAAGCCCGCCAAAGGGTTGAGGGTGCTACGTGTCCAAGTATTGCCACCATTGGTTGTTCGCCACACGCCTCCTGTTGGACTACCTGCAATCAGGGTGTTGTAGGTATTGTCACTTACATCATATAGGATCGCACGGGTACGCCCGCCTATGTTATAGGGGCCACGCGAAGTCCACGAGAGTACATCGGTACTCGTTTTGTTCAGAAGGCCGCCTTCGCGCCGGAGTGGTAAGTTTTGGATAAATTGTAACTCTCTGGCGCGGATCCCCTCGGGAATTCTTCCGAGTTTGGGATCTTGAAAGCGAATCCGATCAAACTCTGCCCGGCCTGCACCATCTTCTCCTATTTCCAATTGTTCCGCATCGGGCAAGGTAGGAGGGTTGTGGGGGCGTAACACAAAAAATGAAATGACAATTACCCCCGTTAAGGCAAACAATAACCATCTCATCGCAATGGTAGGACTTTGCTTTTGCATAAGTATAATGGATATAGTAGGTTAAGAAAGAACAGGTGGCGGGTGTAATCCAATATTTCAAAATAGCTGCTCAGCCTTTGAAAATCAATTGAGAGGAGGTTATGGCCTCAGACTATTCCGGGGCTGTACATGATCAACCTTTTAGAAACCACATATCCATACATGCTTATACAGAAACGTATAGTGCCCTTGTAAGTGCTATGATTAAAGAGAATGGATTCAACAAACAAAGGATTTGGATAAAACCAGTGGTGAGGAAATATACAAATCATTAACAACAAATCATACAACAAAAAACACAATTTTGTTTGTTTAGGATTACATGAAGTGGAGGTTGTCGGGCAATGCGCAAAGTACGCCTACCATCAAAAAACGCCCCTTCGAGGTGAAGCGGCGTTTTAGAAAAGCAGTGGAAAAGCAGATTAATCGCGAGTGATACGGATCCGGTCGTTGTCGCGGGGTTTCTCGCTATCACGCATCTGATTTTGCCATTCGTTTACCTTATTGACAGGCACCACGGGTTCATTTTTCAAAACAGCGGCCATAATCCAATACAACACAAAAGGAGGGAAAAACTGGAAGATGAAAAGAGAGGCCACAAAACCAATCCGTACCAATGTGGGGTCTAAATTAAAATACTCGGCAATACCACCACACACACCCGCAATTTTTTTGTTGGTGAGCGATTTAAACAACGTCCTTTTACCATCACGTGTGGAGGCCGCTAAGGTTTGGCCTTTTTGCTTTCCAATGGATTTCGCGAGGTTCTTATTCTTTTTAGGACGCCAAGAAAGCACCCCAAAACCAAATAAAACAATCAAAAGCCCAGCAATGAGAGTCATGGAATTAACCAACGCCGTCAGGCTGAAACCCACAAGGTTGATCCCAAAGAATTGCAACATATAGGCAATTCCAACTGCAATGGTGGAAATACCTGCAATGGTGGGTAGGTTCAATACAGACTCCTTTTGTTCTTTGGTCTCAGAACCAGAGAGAACGGAAGCAATGTCGTGATCGGTGACCGATTCCAGGCTATTCAGTTCATCGTAGCGGGCGTCGTCCACGCGGGGGGTATTAAAACGGGTGCTCATATTTGGGTAGGGTTATGTAACCGATTGCGGTACGATCCGAAAGGGTGCAAGTTGCAAGTTACGAAATTCTGAACGCACCTTCTTCCGAAATTATCAAATTTACCGGGCAGTCATGTATTTCGCTGGGCAAAATGTCTTTGATGGTTGCATGATAGGTTGCTAAAACGATGGGAACAGATAAGGGTTTCAGAAATCGGTCATAAAATCCTTTGCCATACCCAAGACGAGTGCCTTTTTGATCGGCAGCGAGGCCCGGTACCAGCACAGCATCAATCTCTTGGTTAGAAACAGGCTGGGGGTGAAGGGGTTCCGGAATTCCCCATCTATTGGGCCTCAGTTCTTCTTTTGGATTAAACAAAACGGCCTGCATGTGGCCTTGCATCATATGGGTGATGTAGGGTAAAAGCAGTGTTTTGCCTTCCTGATGCCAGTGAGGAAACAAAGGCCGGAGGTCCACTTCGTGGCGTTGTACATCGGGGTAATAGACCATAATGGTTCCGGCTCTTTGGAATTCTGGCACGTCTTTCAGATATGCTACGATTTTGGAGGAAAAGACGGCATAAGTGGCCTCAGAGAGGGCTGCCCGATATGCAATCGCCTGTTTACGGAAAGCCGTTTTATCCTTAGATTCCATCATATGAAGCTCCACAATAGCCCAAAAGGTTTTTTGTTGTATGTTACCATTTTAGACGTTACACAGCAAGTGGGCCATACACTTTATCTTTTAATTCAGCCAAATGTTTATGCCACTACCAATTCAGGTTATCGCTTTTGATGCAGATGACACCCTTTGGGTGAACGAACCACATTATCAACACGTAGAACAACAATTCTGCGGCTTATTGGAAGACTTTTTGCCGCGACATACCGTGTCTCAGGAACTTTTCCGGACCGAGATGGACAATCTGAGTTTGTATGGATATGGTGCAAAAGCATTTATGCTCTCCATGATCGAAACCGCCATTCGGATCACCGAAGGCAGGGTGGGAGCCTATTCCATCCAGCGCATCATTGACTTGGGACGCGAGATGCTCCACGAACCGATCGAACTATTGCCCGATGTACAAACAGTTTTAGAGGCTCTACAAGTGCAATTTCGCTTGGTGGTGGCCACCAAGGGCGATTTATTGGACCAAGAACGAAAGTTGGAAAAATCTGGCTTGGCCTCGTATTTCCATCACATCGAGATTATGTCCGACAAAAAAGAACGCGATTATCGCAAATTATTACACCATTTAGAGGTTCCACCAGAGGCTTTCCTAATGATTGGAAATTCACTTCGGTCGGATGTCCTGCCCGCGTTGAATTTGGGTGGCTGGGGCTTCCATGTACCGTATCACACCACATGGGAGCACGAAAAAATAGATGTAAAGATTGAGAATGAACGATTCCGCACCCTCGAAACCCTTAAAGATATCCTTCCTATTCTGTTATGAGTAAAATCCAAGTTGACCTTGAAAACTGGAAACGGCGCGATCATTTCCGGTTTTTCAGTGGTTTTTCTGAACCTTTTTTTGGCGTAACGGTCCGGGTGAATGTCACCAAAGCATGGCAAGCAGCCAAAGAAAGTGGACATTCTTTTTTTCTTACGTATTTGCACCAAAGCCTAAAAGCGGCTAACCAAACCGAGGCATTCCGCTACCGGATAGAAAAGGAAGCCGTGTTCCTATACGACCTCATTCATGCCTCACCCACCATCAATCGGACGGACGGAACCTTTGGATTTGCATACATGGATTATCATCCTGATTTCACGACCTTCGCAACCAAGGCCACCGAGGAAATCCAACGGGTGCGTACCTCTTCTGGTTTGGAATTGGTGGCAGGCGATGCGAACATCCTGCACCTTTCTACCTTGCCCACGTTGAATTTTACAGGACTCTCTCATGCCCGCCATTTTGGGGTACAAGACTCGATTCCCAAAATCACGTTTGGGCAAATGACAGGGCCAACCCACCAAAAAGAAATGCCCATTTCCATTCACCTGCATCATGGCTTGGCAGATGCGTATGATACAGGGCTTTTTGTGGCTACCTTCCAAGACTTGCTTAATACAACGGATTAGCCGACATGTATTTGACCCAATAAGTTTTTATATTGCTGCTACATAATTAGGGACCAGCCCACCGCCAATACCATGCTGAACCCCTTGGATAATGCAAAAAACACTCATTTTAGCCCATCGTGGCCTTGTCACCGCATATCAAGAAAACAGCCTTCCCGCCATTAAGGCCGCCGCCGAAAGCCCATATTGCGACGGAACGGAATTTGATGTTTTCCTGACCAAAGACCAAAAAGTGGTGCTTTTCCACGACGAAAACCTGAAGCGCCTGACGGGGGTGGACAGTAATATCTATGACATGACTTGGCCTGAACTTCAGAATGTAGCGTTGATGGACGAAATAGAAGTGGATGGAGGGCTCCGAAAATACGCCCGAACCGAAAAGATTTGTCTCCTAACCGATGTTTTGGAAGAATTGCGCGGGAAAGATGTATTCCTGGACATTGAGCTAAAGGCATATAATGTCTCATGGGGAAAACGCAAAATAGGACGCGAGGTTGCCCGCATTGTTCGTCAGTTTGGTATGGAAGAACAATGCGTCCTGACATCTTTTAACTTCTTTATGACCCTTGATGCCGAGCGGGCACATCCCCGCATCCACACCGCTTTTGCCTACGACGACAATATCCCGCTCCCCGGAAAATGGCTAAATCGGATTTTGGAAAGTAACTTATTAGGGAAGTTGGTTCGTTCCAGCATGGTTATTGCAGAGCATACCCTATTAGACGATGATACCATTACCCAATTTGTCGCCCGTCATATGCGAACAGGAACTTTCACCCTGTTCCCGCTTGTACCGCAAGAATTACCCGCCTATTTGGTTGCAGAGCATGCCGATATTCTCAGGCGATTGGTCAAACAGGGAGTTGGTTGGGTAGAAACCGATCACCCCGAACTGGCGCATGGCGTACTACATGGGAAGCCATTGTCATCAATAAACGTTAAATAGCCTACCAAGGCCACTTCTTCTGAATTTTTGTATGTCAGTTTTCCGTTCATCCATACTCGGTCTAATAATTGGAATAGGGGCAAACATGTCCCTATTTCCCTATATCCAAGCCCAACCCGCTACTTTCTCGCAGGATGTATGGTATCATATTTTTGTCCGAAGTTTTCATGATAGCAACAACGACCGCCATGGAGACCTCAAAGGCATTACCCAAAAACTGGATTACCTACAAGAACTTGGTATTACAGGCATCATGCTCTCGCCCATCCAAGACGCAGATTGTTATCACAACTATTTTGCGAATGACTTTTACCGAATTGATCCGCGCTTGGGAACCATGGACGACTTCTTGGCGCTCCGTAAAGAAACCAGAAAACGAAATATACGCCTAATCTTAGACATGGAGATGCAGTATGTCACTGATAAACATCCTTGGTTTAAGGACTCATACCAAAATCCGGCTTCTCCCTACACCCCTCTGTTACGATACCACGATGCAGGGAACACACAACCCGAAGGCGGGGTTTGGGGGCTACGTTCGTATAAAGACTGGCAAGGAAAAGACATTGGGATGATTTCGGTGGATATGACCAACTCCGAAACCCTGCAAGAGATGATCCGGCTCTTCAGCTATTGGAGCGACCCAAACCAAGATGGTCATCCAAATGACGGGGTAGATGGTTTCCGGATAGACCATATGATGGACGATTTAGACAACAAAGGCCTCATAAAAAACTTATACCCTGTATTCTGGAAACCTCTTATTGAGCAGATCAAGCAGCGCTATCCTAAAGTGTTTTTTATTGGTGAACAGGCCAATTGGGGCTTCGATGCACCGATGTTTTCGGTGGCTGGTGTCGATGCACAATTTGGTTTTGTACAGTGGTATGCCTTCCAGACAGCTAAAGGCCACCGCATCCGGGGGGCCATAGATTCTACGCGATTAGCAACACCTGAAAAACATTTTCATCTTACCTTTGTGGAAAACCACGACACCAACCGAACGTCGCTCTCCTTCCAGACGGCTTCGGCCCTTACCTTGTTAACCGGTGGTGTCCCTGTTTTGTACTATGGCCAAGAGCTTGGGATGAAAGGTACAAAAGGCGACTGGGGACACGATGGCAACGACATCCCAATGAGACAAGCTTTCCGGTGGCAAAAAGACCGCGAAGCAGCCGGATCGGCCATCTGGTATAAAGCCGATGCACCATGGTGGACGCCCAGCCTTCCATCTGATGATGACTTGGCCTCGCAATATTCCAATCCGGACTCGGCATGGCGTTTCTATCAAAAATGGATTGCTTTTCGGAAACAACACCCCGTACTTTTTTCCGGAACGTTACATTGGCTGCCCGTATCCGATGACACCTTGCTCGCCTTCGAACGACGTGAAAAGGGGAAGCATATCCGCATATGGGTGAATCTTTCCGATCGGCATCGCACGGTTTTTCAGAACAAGCGCCGTATTTCATTGGCTCCATTCGAGATCAAGGTCATGCACTAATTTTCCGGTAGCGGTTTTTTGGTTCAATACGTTCCTGCTTTGAAGATTTACCGTGAAGACCTACAAACCTCATAGCATGTAAGCGCTTACCTTTGTACCTTTTCCGTATAAAGCACAAAAAAACGTAACCCTATATCTTGGTATCCGGTTGTACCCTCACCCACCAATTCCATCTGCCAGTACCCCAATATAGCGGTTTCGCAATGCCCTCTATACCCCCTAAACAGACTTCAAACCTTAGAACAAAATGAGCACAACCCGCACCAAACTCCACGACATGGTGCAAAACATTTGGTGGAGTTGGAATCCTGTTGCATTGGATTTATTCGAAGAATTGAATCCAGCTGTTTTCCACGCTTCTGGTAATAACCCTGTTATTGCTTTGCGCGAGGCCAAAGGCATTGTCTTGAATGACCCCGATTTCTCCAAACGGGTGGATGCTGCCTATGATGCTTTTCAGGCATACATGGCTACGCCACTCAATGCCGAGTATCCGAAAATGGCCTATTTTTGTATGGAATATGGCCTACACGAAAGCCTCTCGTTATATTCTGGTGGGCTGGGTATTTTGGCGGGCGATCATTGTAAGGCCGCTTCGGACCTACGCTTGCCTTTTACGGCTATTGGTCTTTTCCTTCGCGAAGGCTATTTCAAACAGTCTTTTACCAACGATGGTTGGCAAGAACACCAATACCCCGTTGTTAATCCGGCCGACATGCCCGTTTCGCTGGTCAAAGATGATGCGGGCGCTCCGGTGATTGTAACAGTACAAGTGGGCGATCGCCCGCTGAACCTTCAAGCATGGAAGATGCAAATCGGGCATACGGTGATGTATCTCTTAGATTCAGATATGGAGTCCAATCCCGAGTATTTACGCGCCCTTACCCACCGCCTCTACTCTGGTGGAAGCGATACCCGCATCATGCAGGAAATCGTACTGGGGATCGGTGGTATTCGCTTGTTGCGCACCTTAGGCGTTGAAGTAGAGACCTATCATATGAACGAAGGGCACTGCTCGTTCCTGACCTTAGAACTCTTGGACGAAGCCCTGAAAAACGGCCTTTCCATGAAAGAAGCCGAGGCTGCTGTTCGTTCGGAGACCGTTTTTACCACGCATACGCCCGTAGAAGCTGGCCACGACCGCTTTGATCCATCGCTGACACTGTATATGTTGCGCACCGTTCGCGAATCGCTGGGTCTTTCCGAACGAGACTTTTTGGGGCTTGGTCGGGTGGATGCTTCCGATCCTTACGCCTTGTTCAATATGACCATCTTAGGATTCCGATTCTCGCGCAAACAAAATGGGGTCTCGGCCCTGAATGGCGAGCTTTCCCGAAGAATGTTTAAAGACATGTGGCAAGTGGAAGATGCCGCTAAGGTGCCGATTACCCATATAACCAATGGTATTCACCTTGGCACTTGGGCAGCACGTCCGGCGCAAGAGTTTTTATCTAAGCATTTGGGCGATTGGCAAAACCGGGCTGCCGATCCTGGACTTTGGGCGGCCATAGACCAGATTCCGGACGAACTCCTTTGGAAATACCGTTCTTCGTTGCGCAAACGGTTGGTAGAATTTATTCAGCAACGCGCACCACAGCAAACCATTCCAATGGAGCCGAACTTCGATCCAGATGTACTGACCATTGGGTTCTCGCGTCGCTTTGCCACCTACAAACGCGCAACCTTGCTGTTTATGAACGAAGAACGCCTATTGGAGATTTTTCGTAAAACCGATCGGCCCATCCAAGTGGTGTATGCAGGGAAGGCGCACCCACAAGATGAGGGCGGCAAGCAACTTATCCAGCGCGTCTTTTGGTACACGCAACACACCGAACTTCGCGGAAAAGTGGTGTTGATGGAAAACTATAATATGGAAATCGGGCGCTATTTGGTCTCAGGCGCCGATATTTGGCTCAATAACCCACGTCGTCCGATGGAAGCCAGTGGAACATCGGGGCAAAAAGTGGCCATTCACGGCGGCCTTAATCTCTCGATCCTCGATGGATGGTGGCCAGAAGGCTACAAAGGCAACAATGGCTGGGCAATTGGAACCGATGCCTCTGCCGACATCAAAGACCCGAAGATTCAAGACCCGGAAGACGCAAATTTCCTCTACGACACCCTTGAAAATGAAGTCATTCCCGCCTTTTACAACCGTGACGAAAGCGGCATCCCTATCGCATGGGTTGCGCGAATGCGAGAAGCCATGAAAACACTCGTGTACCAATTCTCTGCCGAGCGTCAGGTAAGAGACTACATCGAACAGATTTACAAAGGGTGATATTCAATACGTATAACACACCGGATTTCCCCATCGGTTATCAATCAGTGGGGATTTTTTATCTCTTCTTGTTCATCATGACCACAGACACACATTCTCTAAGAACTCTACAAAATGCCCGAAAGCATGAAATCCACTTTGCCGAGTTCTTGCTATTGCACTGACGTTTTAATTTGTGTCATTGTATTTTTGGGCGCTGGCGTACCTTTTTTTGAGCTTGCTTCTGGCCGATTCTGTCGTGCCTGTTTTACTACTTTTACCAGCGCTCACGATCTTGCTATAACGATAAAAAATTGGCAAGATTGACTAACATATAGAAATTAAACCTGAATGCTGTAGGAGTTGCATAATAAATCATTGTACATCGCATCAGAAGTGAAGCCTTTGCTTAAAGAAGCCTTAGGGACGTTTTTTTGGGAGAAGGTCTTATCGGGTGCTATTTACTCCCCTCTTATACGTTGCAAAGGTAAATCCATCATGTTTTTCTTCATGCTCTAAAACATAAAGATTACCGATCAAGTGCCTAAATTCTGGAAAAAACACATTGGCTTCAGGCGATTGATGAACGTGGGTGATTTCCCAACGGTCGCACGTGGTCAGCAATTCCATATAAAGGCTTCTGCCTCCTGATACAAATATCCTTTTGTGGTCTTTGAAAGCATCCAAGGCGGCTTCTGTTGTCGGGAAAACATGTACCTCCTCAAAGTCATAGTGCAAATCCGGCAGGTGCGAAACCACAAGGTGAGGGCGGCCTTGTAGCGGGTGGCCAAATTGATGCACCAACGAATCAAACGTAATGCGTCCCATCAATAATGGATGCCCCAACGTCATGGCCTTGAATCGGCGCAGGTCAGCGGGGATGTGCCACGGCAAGTCTAAGTCTCGGCCAATCGCCAAGTTATCCGCAACCGCAGCAATTAAGATCAATTCAGGACGGGCTTTGTTCATACGGCCACCTCAAATTTTATCGCAGGGTGCGGGTTGTAGTTAATCAATTTAAAGTCGTCGAACCTTAGTGCCAACAACGGTTTTTTTGCAATTATTAATTCTGGCAAGGGGTGCGGGGCACGTTTAAATTGTTCCTTTAATCCATCAATATGATTCACATAAATGTGGGCATCAATCAACGTATGTACAAATTCACCTACCACTAAACCAACTTCCTGTGCGATAGCCTGTGTGAGTAGGGCATAACAGGCCAGATTAAATGGGACGCCCAACGCAATATCGGCACTGCGTTGGGTAAGGTGGCAATTAAGGGTACTGGGGCGTCCTGCCTCATCTGGCTGAACATTCAGTGTCCACGTATAATGGCACGGCGGCAACTTGGAAACACAGGCATTGGCCGGATGCCATGCCGAAACTACCAGTCGGCGGGAAAACGGATTCCGTCGCAGCTCATCAAGGATAAAACCTATTTGGTCAAATGACCATGATCCATCCGCTTCTTGTTGAACATTTTCGTGTCCAAATTGCGAAAAAACTTCGCCACCTAATGCCACAGATTTTTCCGGAATAGGATACCGACGCCAATAGCGCCCATAAGCCGTCTCTAACTGACCATCCCCATTTGCCCACGCATCCCATATTTTGGTGTGTTCGCGTAGTTCCCGAATATGATCCGCACCGGACAAATACCATAGCGTTTCCCGCAACATGGAGCTAAAGAAGATTTTCTTGGTTGTCAGTAGCGGGTACCCCTCAGAGAGATTCACGCGGTAACTTAGCCCAAAACAGGAAATAGTATCCATCCCGGTTCGGTTCGGTTTACGTTTGCCCTTTGAAAGGACTGTTTCTACAAGGTCTAAATAGGTTTGCACAGGTCAAAAGGATGGTTTAATTATTACGCCAGATTGGATGCACCAGTATATGGAAGGTCTGGAAAATACTGCTTGGGAAGGGAGAGATGGGCGAATTTTCGAGTGGGAAGGTGCTCTATAAGGAAAGGCCATCAATAAAAAAAGCCAAACCTGTTCTAAGTTTGGCTGATCCATCGGCGGAAAGAGTCAGGATTAAGGTTATTCGATGGGCATACCAGCACTTCCCCATGCTTGGATGCCGCCGCTGAGGTTGGTCACCGTCTTAAAGCCCAAGCCGCTCATAATTTCGGCGGCGCGTGCACTCCGGCTGCCCACTGCGCAATAGATGAGCACTGGCTTTTCTTTGTCCAAGAGTTGAACTCGGTTCTCAAAACCTGGCTCCATGATGTCTATATTGCGAGACTTTGCCAAGTGGCCCATTCCAAACTCTTGTGCTGTACGGACATCCACAATTTGTACACCTGGTTGTTTGGCGGCTTCTGCAAAAGCGGCCACATCGGCTTCTACCATACCAGTGGTTGCGCTCCCCGAAGTGGTTTCTGGCTTATTACAAGCGGCTACTAAAAACAGGAAGAGAAGAATAAAGTTGCGCATCCTATTGTTTTTTACAATCTTAGAAAATTAATGCCCGCTCCGTTGTATGAAACAAAGCCGAAGCGGGCATCCCTGTTACCATTAATATAATCAAAATTTATGCTGGCACGACGTCTTGTGCGAGGCGCAAGCCATTTTCTACGGCATCGTCAATGTAGATGACTTCGTAGCCGTGTCGTTTGAGGTAAGACACCGCCGAGGCTGCACGCGCACCGGACTTACAGTGAACCGCAATAGTCCGATCTTGTGGAACTTCCGAGAGCCGAGGGATAAGTCGCGTGTAGGCCAAGTTGTGGGCATCTGGCAAGTGACCTTCCACAAACTCGCTGGAATACCGAACATCCAATACAAAGGCATTTGTTTCATCCAATATTGCCGGAAGTTGGTCGAATTTAATGCGTTGGATACTCTCTGTAGGCTGGAGTTCATCCACATATTGTCCCCATACTTCGGGGGTGATATAGCCTACCACTTCATCCAAGCCCACCCGAACCAAGTCGCGAACCGCTTCATCTACATGATTTTCGGCGATGAGCAAGGCCATTTTTTGTCCTGCTTCTACTAATGACCCTGCAACAGTGTTGAATGTTTTATTAAACGGCGCATAAATTGCACCCGAAGCATGAGACGCTGCAAAGGCATCGCGATCGAAGCGTGTGTCTATCATCACATTTTCGGGATCGGCCAAAAATGCCTTGAGATCAGACACCGAGAACGCTTTAGGAGATGGCATTTGGCCTAAAATATTCCAGCCCTCTTTGTTCATTTTTTTCATCCGGGCAAAATACAAAGGCGGCTCAGGCTGGCCATCCAAGATAAAGTCCACAAACTCTTGTTCGCTTTTAGCAGCAAAAGATACCGAGGCGTTATAACGTTTTTCATAGCCAACCGTCGTATCTGGAATTGCGCCGAGCGCTTTTCCACATGCGGATCCGGCTCCGTGACCTGGCCAAATCTTCAGGTAATCCGGCATGTCGAAGAAGCCTTGCAAGGTATTATACAAGACCCGTGCCGAGCTATCCATTGCGCCAATGACACCCGCCGCGCTTTCCAACAGATCTGGACGCCCTACATCACCCACGAAAATATAATCTCCGGTCGCCATGCCCATAGGTTCCGTGGCACCTCCACCAATATCGGTCACCAAAAAGCAAACATGTTCCGGTGTATGGCCGGGTGTTTTAACCACTTTAATTTCAATATTGCCTACCCGAAAAACATCACCATCTTTTACAAATACCGCGTCGTAGGCACTTTCTTTGGCCCATTCATACTTCCAATTGGCATCTCCCTCGTCCGATACATACACTTTTACGCCCTGAGAAGCCAGTTCGCGCATACCAGAAGCAAAATCGGCGTGGATGTGGGTTTCCGCCGCTGCCACCAATTTAAGTCCTTCGGCTGCCGCTGCTTTGTGATAAGTATCCACATCGCGCTCGGGATCAATAATGAGGGCTTCGCCCGTGCGTTGACACCCAATTAGAAAGGCATTTTGTGCCAGTTTGGTGTCGGTGATCATCTTAAAGAACATGGTCGTTAAGGTTTTAATGAGTACATAATTCTTGGGATACGGGCTGTAGCAGATGATGGCTGATATACTTGACATCAATTGTAACAACTTGTAATAACAAGATACAATAACAGATTCGTAAAGTCAAACTTTTTTTGTGAAGGAATGACAAAGTAGTACTACTGCTTAAACAAGGGCTGAAACTCCTGCACGGCAAGGCCGCTTTGTACCCGCTCTAACAGCATACAGTAGGCCACCTCTTGGTTGTTGTAGAAGCGATCTTGTACATAAACAGGTTTTTCACCATGTGTGAAAACGGTTCGACGAATGTAAAGCACCGGATGGCTTTCTGGGATATTGAGGTGGCGGGCCACAGCAGGCGGGGTAAAAATCGCTTCGATCTGGTAACGGCCCGAAACCACTTCTATTCCATATTGCTCTTCTAATATCTGAAAAAGTGTTCGGGTTTCGAGGGTTTTTTGATCCAAAAATTGGCCATACATGAGGGGTAGCCAAGTGGTATCAAAAGCGATTGGACGGTTATCACCCAGCCGTATGCGATCCAGCCGAACAAGGTCATTGGCGATGTCTTGCTGAAGGGTCTGGCTGATTTCGGCAGGAGGCTTTTCGCGTCCAAAGTGAAGCACGCGGCTCGAAGCCCGCATACCAGCGGCTGCCATGTCCTCGGCAAAATCGGTGACACGCATCAGTGGTTGTCTAACTGGATGCGGCTTGACAAACGAACCAACCCCTTGGCGGCGGTAAATAAGGGATTCGTTTTCCAAGGTGCGTAGGGCATGACGAACCGTAACACGGCTTACATCAAACCTTTTGCATATTTCACTTTCCGAAGGTAATTGGGCATTGGCCGCAAATGATCCGAGGCTGATCTGGTTGCGGAGCCAATCCGCCACTTGTTCGTGCCGTGCCTGAGGGAGAACTTCCATCTGTTGTGTGGAGGGGGTAAGATTAAAAATGCTTGTTATTACAAGTACGAACGTTTGTATTAAAAAAGGGTTCCCAATGCTTTAATCATGTGAAAAGCCAGTCGGCCGGATTGGTCGGAGCATTTTGCCGGATCTGGTCTAATGAACACCTCAATAACTCGCCCATACGGGTACAACGCCGGAAAACATCGCTGCCGTAATGCTTGCCCAATTGCTCCCCCAGCAGCGCAACATTTTCTGGATGAGAAATCACATCTAAGGTCATTACATCTAATAAATATTCCAGCCTTGTTCGCGAAACGGTCATACGCTGGCTAATGAGTGCCCGCTCTTCGCGTTGATACTGAAGCGCCGATTTGGTATCCAATAAGTCTAATCCTAATTTAACTAAAGGTAGATTCTGGGTGTAGAACTGTGGTAGGTAAACATTTTTCTTCCAATGATACGATTGCTGGTCAAAGTCTATGGCCCGCATCCGATAGTGCCATTTTTCAAAGTCTTTGGTCATATCCACAACAAAATTACCGGAGTGCATATCCCCCAATAACCGCACAAAGCAGCGTTCATTAAACTTGACAAACTCTTTTGCCAGCCTCACTTGGTCGAAGCGGCTGGGTGGGATGTTCTCACGCATAAAGGCATCTGCCGGAATCCCAATAATATGCTCTTCAATCACCGTTGTGCCATGAATAAAATAATTTAGCCGATTCGGCGACAAGATATGTTCCAGTTCAAGTCCATAAATCCGGTTGGCATCTGTGCGTTTTACGTAATAATAGTCTATATTGTCATTCATCCGATTGATCACGCGAATTCGGAAAGGCATGGTGTTTCCGTATAGGCATAAGTCCACGCGGTCAATGTCTAAGTGCTCAATAATATTTCGGTCGCGGTGGCCATACAAGATAGCATATGTTATACGAAGGCTATCATATATTTCAGTCATTTCATTTGGCGCATAATACACCGTGGACCATAAGGTATCTTTGCCCGTTTCATCGCATTGGGCAATCGAGTTATCGAAACGTAAGAGGTCATCATACCGAATACCTTCGCGGAAAATGCGTCCGTATTTAACCAGATAGTCATGAAAATTCTTCTGGATCGGATAAACCGCTTTTTTCTTGCTAATCAGGTTTTTTTTCATGAAGCAGGATAGCGAGGTGAGACATACTGGCGTGCAATCCGAAACCAATTTAAACTTCAAACGTAAAGAAGTGACGTTACCCCAAAAAAAACCTCAACTTTTAACCAAATACCACCATGAACATCACCGGAACCATTTCGTATCAAGACTTTGAAGGCGGATTTTGGGGCATTATCGGCGATAACGACCAAAAATACTATCCAGTAGAGGGAATTCCAGCAAATTTGCAAACCAATGGCTTACGTGTTGAAGCAGAAATTGAACCTACCAATGTGGTCACGTTCGTCATGTGGGGACAGCCCATAATTCTACTCATGATCCGTCGTATCTAATTTTTTTAGTAGCCCTCAATCTTTCAGATAGCTATATGAACTTAACCGATCAAACCTCGTTGCTGGCCATTATTGCAGGCTTGGGCATTGCTTGGGAAGGCAGTAAAGCAACCGGAAAAAATCCACTCTTGATATTGTCTGCTGGGATATTGCTGATTTTTGTGACAGCGAAGCACTTATTTGGGGATGTTGCCCTTATGCTGGCCGTTCCTGCATTATTGAAAGACCTTGGTTTGGGTTTGTTGGCAGGTGGTGCAATGTTGGTTTGGCGCAAGGCGACCAGTCGTTCTTTTGTATTAGGTGGCTTGGCCCTTTTAGGTATGGCGGGGACGGGCTACGGAGTCTGGTATCTTTTTCAAAATACGGAGCAAATATTGGTGGAACTGGGGCCGGATGACCGTATTACCGAAATCATGCCGCTTTTGGTACGTTATGGTGTTTCTTATGAACGTGCATTTCCGGAGGTTTCTTTAGATGAAGATGAGAATTTGGCACAGTACTACCTCCTAACTGGAACGGCTTCCGTGATGGACAAGGTATTGTCCGGGTTGCGGTCCGATCCAGAAAATGTGGACAGCGCCGAGTGGAACAATGTGGTATCGTTGGAGCCTGAAACACCATTAGAAGCCATGCCCAATGGTGGTATTCAGTCTAATGACCCCAAAGCGGGGGAACAATGGGCACTTAAAGCGATCTATGCAAACGAAGCCTTCGTCCTGCTTAAATCTGCCCAACCCAAGCGTAAAGCCATTGTTGCTATTTTAGATACGGGCGTGGATAGTGGCCACGAAGACCTGAAAAGCGTCTTTACCAAATCTCCGGGGGATAAAGATTTGCATGGACACGGCACACACTGTGCTGGAATAGCAGGGGCCACAACAAACAATGGTGTTGGCATCGCCTCACTCAACTGGGAAGGGCGATTCATCGAAATCCGTGGGTACCATGCCTTGAATGGCGGCGGTGCAGGCACCAATGAATCTATTGCCCAAGCGATGATCAGCGCAGTTGAAGAGGGGGCAGACATCCTTTCCATGTCGCTAGGAGGTTATTCGCCTTCTGCGCCAAAGGTAATTCGGGATGCCGTGCAGTTTGCCCTTAAACGCCAAGTAGTGGTGATTGCCGCTGCAGGAAACTCCAATGACTCGGCAAAAAACCACAGTCCAGCCAATATCAATGGTGTTATTACGGTGTCTGCGGTAGATGCAGAAAAGAAAAAAGCAGGCTTTTCGAACACAAACCATGGGCTAAAACGCCCCATTGCCGCGCCGGGTGTAGATATTCTCTCTACGAAGCCGGGCGGTATGTATATGGCCCACTCTGGAACCTCTATGGCAACACCTTTGGTGGCAGGCTTGGCGGGCGTCCTGCGTTCTTTCCGGCCAGAACTTAAACCGGATGAGTTGTATCAAATACTATTTCGTACGGGGCAAAATGTCCCTGATACAGGAAAAGTGGGCCGTGTAATTAATGCCGAAGCTGCAATTCGAGTGGTATTGCCCTAAATATTCATTGATCTTTGTTTGCAGAGAGGTATGATACAATCAATGCGGTGGATTATGCCTCTCTTTCAATTTTATATAGGTCTCTATGATGGTAGCCTATGTCTTGGCAATGTGAGGCCCTATAGGGCATGTTTTAAGATGATACAAGCTTTTAAAGATACAATTGAATTCGAAAAAATGGGGGAAACATTATCATTGTATATGTAGCGCCGATAAGTGGCGACGGTGCATTCAGAAATACGATCACACACATGACTGGCCTGAAAAATGAAATATGGGCACGTGAATGGGAGCACTTGGGCGAGCATATCCCATACCGAAATATTATTGGGATTATTGACTCTAAGCATTCAAAAAAATGAAACCACTGATAACATATTTCGGGCTTGCGTATTTAATTAGTTGGGCAATTTGGCTTCCGTTGTATGGACATACTTTGGGGCTGACCAATTTACCTACTTTACCTTATCATCACGGACTTGGTGGACTTGGGCCCTTAATTGCATCATTCTTAACGACATGGATATACGAAAGAAACCAAGGAGTAAAACGTTTATTTCAACAATGTTTACAAGTAAGACCGCTGATTTATCTGACAATTGCGTTATTAAGCCCGTTCCTACTCGCCTATATAGCGACAATCATAAATTACTTCGTTTATAAATCACCAATCAATTTATCGGGATTTTTAGTTTCAAAAGAGTTCCCTCAGCTCAACTTATTGACGTTTTTTATTTACAACTTAATATTCTTCGGATTTGGGGAAGAAGTGGGTTGGCGCGGTTTTGCATTGCCAAGGTTCCAGTATAAATTTAACGCATTAACTGCAAGTATTATCTTGACCTTATTTTGGGCTATGTGGCATTTGCCGCTTTTCTTTTACCGACCAGGTTATACTTCAATGGACTTTGCAGGAGCATTTGGTTGGATATTTAGCCTGCTAACCGGAAGTATATTATTAACTTGGCTTTACAACTCATCCAGAGCAAGTATTTTAATTTGTGCTGTTTTTCACTCCACCATAGACATCGTATTTACAGCAGACCTTGCGGATAAAAACGTCTTGAATTATTACATAGGTTTATTAATAACGGTTTGGGGTATATTGACCGTCCTTGTCTTTAAACCCCAAAATTTAGCGCTAAACGAACGAGAAAAAAACATCAGTCTTTAAGATGAGTTTTGTGTTAAATTTGATGATGATTTTACATGTTCAACGTGTTATTGCCCTTCGGAAATTTCAAAGCACCCTATCCATAGCCAGTTCGCTAACTTGCTTGGCTTAATCAGGCCGTTGTGTGGACTCAACCTCTTAGACCTACAGCTCAATGCCTCATACCTTCGGTCAGATCGGATAATCAAGAAATCTTCATCCGAGCTTTAGCGGCTTATACCCACAAGTATGTCTTAATAGGCGCTAAGGCACTAAATTAAAAAAATTCCACCGAGCTTTTCTGCACACCACTCATTCAGGTCGGCACCTCAGGGATAACTTGTTTGGTTTATAGATCAGAACCTTTTGACGTCGTACACATTTTCCTTACAGAAGCCAAGGTGGGGGCGTTGTATATTAGATACAATTTAGACTCAATCCAAATTGCGATGAAATACCTGTTCTCCATAGTGCTGTTGCTGTTGGTGGCCAGTTGCAGTACGCCGAAAGACGAAACCCTACGGGCGCGGGAAGTCAAGCAGCGGGCTTTGGCCGATGTCGGCTTGCTAAAATCCGACCTTTCGGAATTATATCGTTTGATTACGGCAACGAATGCCGATACCGCGAAGATTCAATCGGCATTTAAGTCGGCACGGCTGCATTATAAAGCGGTGGAGTATTTGGCCGAGTATTTGATTCCACGTGTGGCCAAGCGCATGAACGGACCTGCACTCCAAAAAGTGGAAGTAGAGGCGGAAGAAATCACCACAACCAACCCTAACGGGTTTCAGGTGGTGGAAGAGCAGCTTTTTCCAGCGTATGCGCCAGAAGACGTTGTGGCTTTATCTAACGAAGTGGCCTATTTGCGCCAACTCACCGACCAATTGGAGGCCAACTTACGGGTGAGCGAATTAAAAGACCGTCAGGTCTTCGAGGCTATGCGACTACAAGTAGTGCGCATTTTATCGCTCGGCATTTCGGGTTTCGATTCGCCCGTAGCCTTTTATTCGCTCCCGGAATCAGTGGCTAGTTTGGCGCGGATGAAAGAGGCTTTAAGGTCTTATATGAGCGATGCTGATTTGAAGTTGGCAGCCAATGCCTTAGAGGCGGCCATTGATTTTATAAAAAAAAGTCCACCGGACTTTGGCGAATTTGACCGTGCAACATTTATTCGCGAACACCTCACCCCGTTAAGCCATGCGCTTTTGGTTGCCCAGCAGCAACTCCATATCCCCCTTTCCACCTATCGGGCACCGCTCAAGCCAGATTTTACCACTGTTTTTTCTGAAAAAGCCTTTGACTTGGCTGCTTTTGCGCCAACTGATGCACAAAAACCAACACCATTAGAAGCGCACTTAGGCAAGATTTTGTTCTATGATCCCTTTTTGGCTGGGGATGGCGGGCGCAGTTGCGCCTCTTGCCACTTAAACAACCGCGCTTTTACCGATGGACTACCGCTTGCGACTTCCACCGATGGCATACAAGATGGCATGCGTAACACGCCTACAATCCTAAATGCCGGGCTATCTCGCTCTACCGCCTACGACCTGACCGCCTTTACTTTGGAAGACCGTGTGGAAAAAGTTCTTCGGAATCCAAAAGAATTACATACCACCCCCGAGGCTGTAGGGCAGAAACTCAGGACGATCCCCGAATATGTGGCGCTTTTCGAAAAGGCGTTCCCGCTTCAAGATCTCACCGATGCGAAGATGGGGCGAATGGCAGTACGGGCCATTGCTTCCTATATGCGCACCCAGACCAGCCTTAACAGTCCCATAGACCGTTATTTGCGCGGCGAGCATGTTACGGTTTCTCCACAAGTCATCCAAGGATTTAACCTGTTTATGGGTAAGGCCAAATGCGGTACATGTCATTTTGCCCCACTCTATAATGGAACCGTACCTCCGGCATACGTCGAGGCAGAGTCTGAGGTCTTGGGCGTACCGTCCAAGCCCGTTACATCGGGCGCGAAGGTAAGTCCCGATATAGGTAAATTTGCACTACTACAGATGGACGTTCATCGCCATGCGTTCAAAACCACCACGGTGCGCAATGCTGCCCTTACCGCACCGTACATGCACAATGGGGTTTATAACACGCTGGATGAGGTTTTGGATTTTTACAACCGAGGCGGCGGTGCAGGCATCGGAATTTTGCTGCCCAACCAAACCCTACCGCCTGAACCCTTGAATCTGACCAGAGCAGAGCTGGTCGCATTACGCAGTTTTATTGAATCTTTGAATGACACCTCGCCCATAACACCACCCGTCAGCGATTTTCCACGTATCCCCGTAGGAAACCGATTTGAACGTAAACGTTAAACGCAGACATTTCGCCAAAATGCCACGATCTTTTGTTGTAGTTTTGGGGTGCGGATTTCGTACCCCATTTTTCATCCCGCCCCCCGTTAGTACATGAACCTGTTTCAAGTTGAGTGGCCCGCTTTGCCAACTTCGTATGCCCCCGAATCCTTCGAGGTAGCTGTCTTTTCATGTTATATTGGGATGCGCAAAGGCCACGAGACCATTTTTCGGTATTCCGATGCGCATTTTATGACGCGCAACGTTTTGGAATCCATGTGGGCCAAGATCAATAGCCTACATTTTCTGGATGAACTAACAGAAATATTGCCTAAAATCGCCGAGCCGATTCCATCATTTTTGCACCGGCATATCCATCAGCCGGAACCTTTGTCCGCGTTCTTAGACCAGATAGATAACTGGATGGTGGAACAATTGTCGGACGACATGGGGCAAGGGCCTGGTTTTTTGGACGAAGTGTATGCCCCTGCAACGGATTGGCTAGTGGCACGTACCTTTAGCCCGGACGACATCGAAGACAGTCCTTCTGTCTATTTTTTCCGGTATCAAGACGACCTCAAAATCACATGGTTGGCCGAAGCGATCCAAGAGGAAGACGATATTTTTCCGGTCTGGCATACCATCGGTGGGGTTTATACCCTTTCTTTTCTTGCCTTTATGGAAGAAGTCCGACAACTGATCAAGGAAGTCTATCAAACCGTTTTGAACCGTCTGCATCAAGTCGTTGTTTTGTGGCCGGATATGGTTGATGTTGTACCCTATATGGCCCAACTCGACGCGCACAAGGAAAATTGGCTACTACAGATTCGTCAAACAAGCGAATACCATGAACCTCCGCTTCCTTCCACGGATTGGCGACGTATCCGGCAGTTGCTAAACCTATAGCTCCAATGGCATGAACATCGCATCCCCGCAGCCCCATCGTCACATCCCAGCCTTAGATGGCTTTCGGGGCCTTGCTGTATTGCTGGTCATGTTCGATCATTTTACCGACATGGGCGGATTGCTCAAGGGCGACTCGGCTTTTTTGCGGCTTCTGAACAGCGGATACATCGGTGTGGACATGTTTTTCATGTTATCCGGTTTTCTGATTACGGGTATTTTATTGGATACGAAAGGTAGTCAGAACTATTTTTCTGCGTTTTATGCCCGCAGAACACTCCGCATCTTTCCACTCTATTATTTTGTACTGGCTGTAGCATATGGTACAGCCCCGTTCTTGACACCCCAAAACAACTTAGACTTCTCTGGCCCCAACTCGCCCCTCTGGTACTGGTTGTATGTCTCTAATTTTGGAACCATTGTAAAAGGGGATTGGCTGCTTTCGCCTTATTGGCTGAACTTGGGTCACCTTTGGTCGCTTTCGATCGAGGAGCAATTTTATCTTTTGTGGCCGTTGGTGGTTTTTGTCTTTCCGCAGAAACACCTCAAAACCGCCTGTTTAGCCTTAGCCGCAATGGCAGTTGCCCTACGCCTGTATTTCCTGAAAACCGAAGGGGATTATTCGTTGATGGCGTATTTATTCACTTTTGCACGGCTCAATACACTGGCTATTGGTTCTTGGATTGCAATTGCGTTGCGTGAGCCAACTGTCTGGGAAGAGGTCCGCAAATACCGTTGGGTTGTGTTTTGGGTGGGCGGCACCCTATATATTGCCGTTCGTACGTACTGGATTAATGGGCGGCATTATGAAGATGTGTTTGCCATGATTTTCTTTTGTTCGCTGTTGGTTTTGGCCATTCAGGAAAAAGGCGCACAGCCTTGGAAGACATTTCTTCGGTCTCGCCCACTCGTGTTTTTTGGTAAATACAGCTATGCACTCTATATTTACCATCACTTGCTAAAGCCCATTTTTTGGCTCAAACTATATAACGGCTTCTTGGTGCCACTTTTGGGCAGTGGTTGGGCGGGTGTGCTGGCATATGTGGTGATTGTCACACTAGTTACCATCGCCCTTGCCCTCCTAAGTTGGCACTTGCTGGAATGGCCTCTGCAACGGCTGAAAAAACATTTTCCGTACCGATACGACGCAACCCAAACAATCCAACAATAAATTGCCCATCATGGCCCGAACTGCTCAATCTGCCGGAACCCGTTACCTGATGTTCAGCCTTTCTTTTGCATTGGCTGCATATTTTGCATACAAAGGGGAATGGGACAAAACAGGCCTTTTTTTATTGACCATGGCGCTGCTCCTTTGGGCGTACCTACGACACGGAAGTGTATGGCTGGCTTTTTGGTACTTTCAGCGTGGAAATTTTGAACGAACGGACGCCATGCTCAAAACCCTTTCACCAGAACGTTTGGATGTGGTGAACCAAAGTTATTATTATTGGCTGAAAGGGCTTATGGAAGCCCGAATAAATGCCCTGATGGCGGCTAAAAACTTTTTTGACCAAGTACAGCCAGAACGCTTGATCAACGAAAACCACCGAAAGAACTTCCGTTCGCATGTGGCACAAATTCAAACACGATTGTCCCCTCATCCTTCTTAAATCTATTACGACAATGAAAAAACTGTTGTTACTGCTTTTCTTCCTTCCCCTCACAACCTACTCGCAAGCCAGTCTGAAGTACGAAATGCGGGGTGCTTGGGTGGCCACCGTATTGGGTTTGGATTGGCCTACCGCTGGAGCCTCGCCAGCAAACCAACAGGCGGCACTCCGAACCATGTTCGATAACCTGAAAGCTGCCGGGGTGAATGCGGTGTTTTTTCAAGTCCGGTCAGAGTCGGATGCCATGTATAAATCGGAATTAGAACCGTGGTCCATCTACCTCACCGGACAACAAGGCAAAGCCCCCTCGCCAGAGTGGGATCCGTTGGAGTTTGCCATCACCGAGGCCCACAAACGTGGTATGGAACTCCACGCTTGGTTCAATCCGTACCGTGTTATTCGGGACAACGCCGGAACCTATGCGAAGGCGGCGAACCACATCTCGGTCACAAAACCTGAATGGATGCTAAAAGTGGGGAATGTCACCATTCTGGATCCCGGCATACCGGATGCCCGCAATTATATCATTCAGGTGGCAATGGATATTGTCAATCGTTACGATGTGGATGGCATCCACTACGATGACTATTTTTATCCCTATAGTGGAATGAACAACGAGGATTTAAATACATTCACTACTTATGGTTCCGGATTTCGAGCCATAGACGAGTGGCGGCGCTACAACATCAATGAGTTCGTAAAAAAACTGGGTGAGCAGGTACGGGTAGCCAAGCCTTGGGTAAAATATGGGGTAAGTCCATTTGGCATCTGGAAAAGTGGTGTGCCGTCGGGGATTACTGGCCTTTCGGCCTATAGCACCATCTTTGCAGATGCCGTAACGTGGATGGAACTGAAATGGATAGATTATTTGTCCCCACAATTGTATTGGGCGTTTGGTGGTGGCCAAGATTATGCCAAACTGGCCCCTTGGTGGAAAAGTGTGATGAACGGGGTTCACCTCTATCCGGGCTTAGGCGCTTATCGGGCCGATTCTGGGACTGCTGGTTCGGGAACGGTTTATAAGGCCAACGAAGTACCCCGTCAATTACGGTTTAACCGTGCCAATGGCATCCCCGGTAGCCTCTTGTTCCGTGCGAACAACATAGACGGAACGCGCCCTACACAAGGGTTAGCGGATTCGCTCCGTCTCAAAATCAATAAATTACCTGCACTTACACCTGTAATGGACTTTAAGGCAAAGGTAATACCGCCTGCTCCGGTAAACCTAACCTATTTTTGGGACAACGAGACCATTCAACTGTTTTGGGCAAAACCTACGCCTGTTGCTGGACAACAAGACGTGTATCGTTTTGCCATATATCGCGCTCAATCGGCGGCGGAACCGGATATGCAAACCGTTATCTCCGATCCAAAAAATCTCCTTATGGTTACGCCTTCACTTACGTTTCGCGACAAGCCCACTAAATCCGCTACCCCTTATTGGTACTTTGTGACGGCTATCGGTGGCAATTCGGTGGAAAGCACCCAAAAAACCATGATTGCCGCAATCGAGGGCAAGGCGGTCTCTAATACTCATGAAGTGCCCACTACTTTTCGGATGAGTGACGTCTATCCGAACCCGTTTAGCAACGAAGTTTCTCTTTCACTTACCTTAGACCGCGCAAGCCGGGTGCGCATTACCTTGGTAAATACCTTAGGCCAAACGGTGGCCGTGATCGCTGATACGGTGATGGATGCGGGAACCCAAAACGTGGGATGGGAAGCCGGACATTTGTCCAATGGTGTTTATCTATTGGTGACAGAAGCCGAGGGCCACCGCGAAATAAAAAAAGTGGTCCGCAATCGTTGATTTTGAAACTTGAACTCACGGATCATTAACCTGTTATTCTCCCCGATTCTTTTACTAAGGATCGGGGTTTTTATGCTCCTGGGAATCCTGCAAACTCGGAAACGCGGGTGGCCTGAAGTAAATGGCGTTGCTCGTGACGGACCAAAAGTGCCACACAGGACGACAATGGATAGGTTATGATGGCAAGCAATGGAGAGGTTACCACCACATGGGTATCCGCATGTTTTAGGCCAGCCAATGCCGCTACAAATTCTTGTTGATGTACCTCGAAGCGGGCCACAATATCACCCGATACCTTGCTGGGCGGTGTGGTTGCTTGTATCGGTGTTTTCATCTTCCGCTTCAGGTCTGGGCCCAAAGCGTCCACCATAAAATTTCCCAGCCACATGCTCATGGGATTGATTTTGGCCCACCAAGAGGGCTTGTAAGTACCATTTTCGAGTGCAGCAAACAAGGGGAAATACAAACGATTACCTTGGATCAGGTGTTCCAAACACTGTGCTACACTCCATTTATCTGGCGTTGGCCGCCAGTTGAGTTGGGTGGGGGTTAGATGGCCAAAAAGTCGCTTGGCCTCAAACGTCACTTCGTTACAGAGGGCAATATGGTTATCTAAGGTAAAGGAAGAATCGGACATGGCGTCGTGGGATTAGCGTGAAGCGGTGAGGGCCTGCTTAATGGCCGCTATATCGCTCTGAGAAACCATGTTCTCTTGTTTCAATTGGATGAACGACGCCAAGAGATCGTGTGGATCGTCTATGATCGCATCGTTTAGGTCATTGATCACTTTTTGTTTTTCGGCGTGGTATTCTGCTTCGCTGATCATCTCATTTGTCCAAAGATGGTACAATTTCCGGAAGCGGTCTGCAAAGGCATCCGGCGACATTTTCCGGGTATTTCTGGGTGGGAGAGCCTGTGCAATTTGTGTCTCCAATGCCGCTTGCTCGCGTTTGGCAATGCGGTTATTGAGCCGCTTAGCATCCGTGCGTGCCATAAAAATCCCTGCAATCCACATCATAAGTCCTGGTAAAATAAGCACCCCCCCCAGTACCGTCAGAAAAAACCACATCAGGCCAAATCCAACACGCCCAACATAGATATGTCCGGCTCCAGGAAAAATAAAGGAGAGCAATGCCGCCAGTGTGGGGTCTTTTTTTACTTCCATGATTTAGTCATGTTTTATCGTGAGGGGTAAACTTCGAAGCGCAATACGCAAGATACAGCAAACAAGATGCAGAACAGAATAGAAAACGTACACCCAAACCCTAGGATTCTTACAAACCTCACCCTACGCGAACCATACCCCAATTTTGAGGAGCCGACCTGCAGAAATGGGTGTGATTCACCAAACAACAACCCTACAGAAAGACGGGTATAAACATGACACCTGCTATCAAAGATATGAGTGACCATCAAAGAACAAATTTTCCTCAAAGGAAATAATTACCTTGCACCCGATCAAGTTTATGGTTAGATTTGTTTTATCACCTAAAATTCTACGCTTTATGAAAAAGTTACTCCTATTACTCTTCCTTCTCCCTACCTTTGCTATCGCCCAACGTGGTAGTGATGGTGCCCCCGTAGCTGATGGAAAAAAATTAGGTATTGGCTTAGACTCTTACGGCCTTTCGGCCATCTACGACATCAACCGCAACGTATCGGTCCATGCCACTCTCGGTTCGGGTTGGTGGGGAACCGATGTCACCGCTGCTGGCTGGTATCGTCTGGGGAACCACAAACGGTCAGACTCTTATGTGTATGCGAAAGCCTTTATCGGGGATGACAGCGGGGTTGGTGTAGGTGCAGGACTGGAGTGGAGTTGGGGCAAATTACTTCAGTCGGAAGCAGCCTTACTCAAGCGTCTCTATGGAAACTGGGATATTGGTGTGGCAACTTCAGGACGAGGACTTGAAACATCTGGCGGAATCCGTATTCGTTTTGGTCGTTAAACCCACCAGCCAAGTCCACAAAATCATACGGACATTCCAACTTAAGATTGAAGTGGCTATATTTTATTTGTCTCAAGGATTTTCCCGTTGCGCAAAGACCAACCAGAGTTTGCAACAGTCAAGTATTTTTGTCCATCCGAAAAGCAGTAAAACACCCTATAAGCCAGAGACTTAGGGGCATTGTCTGGTTGATTTCAGTACAGATAATGAAGACATCCTTTTTTTCAACTCGACGACGGCTTCATCTATGGAAACCTTGTGCTGCACAGGCGGGCCAACGAGTACTTCTGCCTTAAAAAAGTCTATGATCACCAAGTCACCCATTCGGCTTCGTCCCTTTTTTTACTTTGACAAAATATTCAGGACGGTTCTCGATGTGGTGATTAGGTATTCACGATCAGCACCATATCTGCTTCTTGTGCGCGAAGTCCAGAATCATCGAAACGGATTTTTCTTAACGCAATATTTTTTAGTTTTTCCTTCTCTATCCGGGTATTCAGTAGGCTTTGAAATTCCTCGCTTACTTCCGCCGCAATTACCTTTGCTCCTTTTGCAGCCAATTTTACGGAAAAATACCCACTTCCCGCGCCAATATCCATAATGGTTTTACCCCTGATATTGCCCAGATATCGCATTACTTTTTCGGGTTGTTGATAGGCATCTCTTTCCGGAGACTCAAAACTTTGTGCCCATTCCTGAACAGAGGAATGGTGCATGTGCTCATTGGCCGAATTAGTATGAGGCGCATCTTTTGGTTTGTGAGATCCATGTTCTTGCGCCCAAATGAGTGACTGGCTAACGAACCCAACCCAGATTAAGGTCAGAAAGCCAATTTTCTTTTTCATCTTGTATTGGTTCAAGGGAGTGGATGGATGAGTGCGTAAAAAGCGTACTCAATACCTTCGGGTTCCGTTTTTATCGTACCATTACTTTCTGTACTGTTCGCTGATCGCCGTAGCGGGCCTCTATCAAATACATTCCGGCTGGCAGTCGTCGGCCTGTTGCATCGGCGGCATCCCACGCAAGTTGGAGCTTTCCGCTCGCAACGGTAGTATCTGTCAATAAGCGTACTTGTTTGCCCAGCAGGTCCAAAACCCGAACTTGTAGCTTACCGGACGTCGGAATCATCAATTCTAGGGTAGTGTGATCATCAAACGGATTTGGATAGGAAGCGGTAATCTCAAAGGCTTCGGTGGGCAAGGTTTCTTCCTCTACCTCCACCGAGCCTTCATTTTGTGCGCCCGTGATAGAGAAAGTAGCTTCGTCGGCAAAAGCGGAACCCGCCAACCCACTGTCCATCGCCTGTACACTCCAATAATAAGTACCATTTTTCAGCCCTTTTATCGTAAGGCTTCGCCGATGGCCTGTATTGCCGGGGGCTGTCAGCCGACGGAGACCCGTATTTAGGTTTGCCATTGCCGAAAGGATTTGTTGTCCACCTGTCATTGTGCCAATGCGTGCATTATACATCAGTCCCTTTTCGGGGGTCAGCAGGTCTAATGAAGGATCCCAAGACAGCGTAACAGTATTGCCACTTACTTCGGCTTTCAGGTTTTTGGGAGCAGTAGGAAGTAGGTTTAAGTTAGGCGTATCGTTACGAAAATAGGAGGCTGCCCCTGCCACACCATTATACCCTTGAATCATCACATCCGAATCGGCATCACCATCAATATCTCCAATGCCCACTGCGGCAAGCATGGCACCAATCAGGTTCACTGCCGGACGGAACGCCCCGCCACCTAGGTTCTGCATTACACGCGCACGCGGACTCGTGATCGCGGTATCGCCACCAACCACTAAAACGTCTAAATCTCCATCGTTGTCAAAATCCGTCCATACGGTTTTACCCGAGAACGCACCCGGAAAGTTAACGGCCATTTCCGTGAGGGAGCCTGCATCATTTCGGTATAGCTTCGTGATCCCTGTAAGCAAGCCAGGACCATATTTTCCACCCGAAATCACCAAGTCGTCATCACCATCCTGATCAAAATCACCCCAGTCTAAAGAACTAAACACAAGAGGTGCTAGATGAAGCCCCATATCCGTAAACCGACCATCGGTATTTCGATAGACACGGGTATGGGAAGACGTAGCAGTGGCACCAGAAACGGTAAGATCCAGGTCTCCGTCGTTATCCATATCATTCCAGGCTACATCACAAAATGCAACGCCTTCTAAACCCGCACCAATGTCCTTAAAAGTAGGGGTTCCTGTCGGAAACGTGGGCCAGTCGTTCCGGAAAATTTTGGTGCTATAAATCCCTTCTGCCGAGGCCCCACATTGTGCCAGATCCAATCTACCGTCATTATCGAAATCACCGAAGGCAAGGTCTCCGCTATAAAGCGGATCTATAAAGGTGCCCAGTTTGCGGATGCCAGACGCCAATAAATTAGTAAAAACCCCAGCTGTCGTGGTATAAGGTGCTTGTGTATTGGTTGCACCAGAAGCCGCAAAGTCTAAATCTCCGTCGTTGTCCACATCCCCAAGTGCGATCGCGCCAAACACCATTTTAGGCATATCGGAGCCAGGCCGAAGGTCTTGCAACAACTGGGTAATGGTAATTCCGGAAAGATCTACCGTAATCTGAACACCTTGATTCCGGAAAATCGTTCCATCTGGTATATTTGACCAAAAGCCTGTCGTAACATAATCCATCCGACCATCATTGTTCATGTCGCCCGTTGCAAGGGTGCCATTTTGAATAATGGGCATTTGGTGATTAATAAACTGGTACGTAAAAGGTTGCGCATGAATAGCAGAACCAAAGGCCCAAAGCACAACACAAAAAATAATAAGGTGTTTCATAAATCGTGGAATAGGGAAAACATACAATGAATATACCACAAAATACACCTTGAACGGTTCCTCTGTTTATTTGACTTCCCAAAAATCATCATGCGATCTCTTCGTACTCGGCTTGTTCGAGCAATTCGTGCGCCATTTCGCGTCCCAGATAGTGGTCTATGACCCAATGTACGGCATAAATAATGGGTGTAATCAGAATGGCAATAACAAACTTATACCCATAATTAAACAAGGTGATAGCAAGAATGGTTTGGAACGTAAATCCGGGTTGTCCGCTAAAGGCGATGGTTAACACTAAAAACGTATCCAAGAACTGCGAACCAAATGTGGAACCCGTTGCTCGTAGCCACAAGTGTTTTCCATCTGTGAGCTTGCGCAACCAGAAAAAGAGGCTAATATCCACCAATTGGCCAATCAGGTACGCGGTCAAACTCCCCAAAATCACCCGTCCGGCCATGCCAAATACGGCATTAAACTGGTCTGCTTTGGCTGGCGAGATAGGATCGGTGGGCATCTGAATGGCAAGGGAAATCAGAATGAACTCAAATACAATCATCCCCATCCCCACCAGCGTCACAAAACGAATCCCTTTCCGTCCAAAATACTCGTTGATGATATCGGTCATGATGAAGGTGATTGGAAAGGCCAACACACCAGCCGTCATCGTAACCCGATCAAAGGTCTGTCCTAAAATTTGAATGCTAAAGGGTAAATGAAAGGCCGTAAAAAACTTGCCCGCAGTGGCTTCTGCCACAATAAGCGCCGTAAGAAAAACGGAGGCACAAATCACATAGAGTTTTTGTGGCCGACTGAGGGTGTATTGGACTTGCGACATGGCGTTTTGTATTCGGATTTTGTAAAAAACACGGTTCGAGAGCGCCAATTTACAATGAGATGGCCCAAATAAATCGTAGAATACGATTAAGGCCGATCAAAAAGCGTCTAACGGATTCGGAACCTCAGGAAAAAACGTCTTTGCAGGACGTTTTTAATGAAACCTGCACCAATAAGTACTGGCACTCAAAACACCTCCACTCCATCTTCCCTGTTACGAAAGTGACCAGATTCAAACAAAACGTCCTTTACCCTAGCAATCAGTTCCCGGAATATCCCGCCTTGGTCATCCGTTCGGCCAGTTTGGGCTGAAAGCGCCGCGAAACGGGAATTGGGGTTGGAATATCTTTCAATTTCAACCGATACCCTTGCGCATTTCCAAGTACTTCCTCCACTTCTTCCAAATTCACAATATAGGCACGGTGACACCGGAAAAAGGCACACGCCTCTCCTAACTCCACTTCAACTTTCTTGAGCGTGCTTCGGAATAGGTATTGAGACAATATACCGTGTTCGTTCATATAGTGTACCTGCACATAATTATCGGCAGCCACCATATAACGCAAGCAGGTGGAGGCAATCTCGAAAGATTCTTTCATATTTTCGGAATTCAACACCACTACGTTCTGTGGTTTGCAAGGCATGTCAAGTGTTTGTGTTATGGGCACGGAGAAGAGTGGCTCGTCCCTTTCATGTGATTGTTGCACTACTGCTGGATGAGGCTCTGCCAAGTGTGCCGACCATTTCTGTGCCTGACGGATGTGTGCCTGTAGGGTACGGAGGTATAGCCACATCAAAAAAAGACCTGCTGGAATGACAGTGATGGCGCCCAATTTAAGGCTTCCTATGGCAATAAAGTACCAGGTAGGGGAAGCGATTCCGACAAAATAGGCGTAAGCCGTTAGTGCTACCACTACCGCGCTAAAAGACCAGATTGTATAGAGCAGCGCCGAAGACACTTTCCAGTTTCGCTCGTCAAGACCATGACTAAGCCACATCCGAAGCCCAATCCCATTTAAGGAAACGACGACGAAACTGATCATACTTGCCTCCAATGCACGATAGAAATGCAACGATGAATGAAATATATCTACTCCAAAAGGCTTAAAAACACCCATAAAAACCAATATATAGAGTAAAAACCCGGCATTCATCCATAGTTGATCCCGAATTCTGCTAACAATAGGAAAAGGCTTGTTTAGAAAAGACCACATAAGAAAAGGCTATCGCAAATGAGAAAATAAAGATACAATGTTTTAGGTGTTGATATTGAGGCCTGAATGAAATCAAATAAGATTCATGAAGATTTATTCGTAAACAAAATTCCATCTACACGTGCTCCTTACCTTATGTTTTTATTCAAATCATATACGCTCGCACCCGCTTATGACCTCCCGTAAGGTTTTAATCTTATTGGCTTTTTCTGCTATTTATTTTATTTGGGGTTCAACCTTTTTGGCCGTACATGTGGCCTTAAAGGAAATCCCGCCATTTATTTTGTCGGGCGGTCGGTATTTCCTAAGTGGGGTATTGATATTGCTTTGGGCATCTATCAAGGGGCTGTCCCGTCCTACGCTCAGACAGACCAGAAATGCGGCGCTTGTTGGAATTTTGTTGCTTGCAGGCGGGAACGGACTGCTTGCATGGAGTATGCAACGGGTTCCATCCGGTATGGCTTCGTTAATTGTCACGGCAGGTCCGATGTGGTTGGTACTGATTCAATGGTATTGGAAGCGCACTGAAAAGCCCTCTCTTCAAACATGGGGCGGGTTATTGATTGGTATGGTGGGTATGGCGGTTCTGATCGGGCCGGATTCCCTGTACCACCTCCCACAAGTGAGACCAATAGATATTGCCATGATGTTGGTCGCCAGTTTGTTCTGGAACTTTGGTGCAGTGTATTCTACAGACGCCGATATGCCTGCCAATCCATTTATGATGACAGGGATCGAAATGCTCGTTGGCGGACTTGCTCAATTTATGATTGCGCTGTTTACAGGTGATTGGCTACGCTTCTATCCGACTACGGTTTCCACCGAATCTTGGATGTGGCTTGCCTATCTCGTAGTTTTCGGATCGGTCATAGGTTTTACTTCTTATGCTTGGCTGATTCGCAATGTTAACCCGGTGAAAGTGGCCACACACACATTTGTTAACCCTATTGTGGCTGTGTGTTTAGGCTGGTTGGTGGCAGGAGAACCCTTTACGCCTTATATGGTCACCTCGGCCATACTGATGGTGGGTGCCGTGGCCCTCCTGACAATAGAAAAATTGCGGAAAGCCCCCAAACTGAACCCCGCTTGATTGTACGGATTGCGCTTTTTCATCCGTAAATTGAACCCTTAACCCTTTAATCTGTAAATAACATGCAACGTTTTTTATATTTCATTGTATTCTGCATAAGTTGTTTGGGCACCATCCATGCCCAGACGTGTACCAACCCCACTAACGTCATTTTGGTGCGTCATGCCGAGAAAGCGCTGGATCAGGGGAATGACCCCTCATTGACCGAAGTCGGGAAAGCAAGGGCCAGCCAATTGGTAGATCGCTTGGCGGATGCCAATATTTCCGCACTTTATGCCACACAATTTAAACGAACACAAGAAACCCTGCTCCCCTTAGGTCAACGGTACGCTTTACCTGTAGTTGTTTTGGAGGTTGCTCAGAGCAATTGGGATGTCTTCCCCGAAACCTTAAAAAACCATATTCTGGCAAACCATTGCGGCAAAACCGTGGTGGTAGCGCATCACTCTAATACCATTCCACACATCATTAACGCATGGGCAGGAACAAATATGAAAGACCTTGAGGATACCGATTATGGGAATTTGTTTCTCCTCACGCTTCAGCCTCATCGAAAGGCCACCCTGATTCGTGCCCGCTTCTAAGTATGCAACCCCTTTCAATCTGGTTTACCTATTTTATCTTTGGTCTTGCCCTTGGTTTGGGCGGATGTGCCACTCCCATCGCTCCGACGGGTGGGAAACCACGTACCATTCCGCCCAAACTCATCTCATCGCAACCCGCAAACCAGGCTGTTCGGGTAAATACCACAAGCATTAAGCTACTATTTAGCGATTACTTGGATCTGGCTAATTTTCCCAAAGCCCTCAGCATTACACCGTCTTTCCGACAGCCCCTGCGGGTGCGGTGGCAAGGGCGAGAAGCAGAAGTCATTTTTCCAGAGCCACTCCGCACAGGAACCACCTATGTGCTCCAGTTAGGAACCGATTTGCGGGATTGGAATGGGATAGCCCTCAAAGAGCCGATTGTGATTGCTTTTTCTACGGGCGAAAAACTCAACAAGGCCGAGTTGAGTGGCTTGGTTTTGGAGCCAAAGCAAGGAAACCCCATGCCAAATACCGATATTTTTGCATGGCTGGGTACAGATAAACCCGATTTTTCTCGTGACCCCGACTACCACACCCAATCCGGTAGTGATGGTCAGTTTACGTTCCGTTACTTGCCGGAGTCTCCGGTTTTTGTAATTGCAACACAAGACCGCAACCGCAACCGCCGTCTTGATCCGAACGAGCCGATAGGTCTTCCACCTTTCCGGGTATTACGCGCCGAAATTCCCGACACCACAACCAGTGGCCCCCAAAAACCTCTGGTACGCTACAATCCATTGCCCCCTTTTAACCCCTTGTCCGCTGACACCACTAAGGGGCGTCGGTCTGCCCCCATTACCGTATCCAAACCTCTACGTTGGTTTTTGGCCAAGCCCGATACCACCGCACCCGTATTCCGCACCATCCGTGTGCTTTCGGCCAAGCGTTTGGCCCTTACCTTCTCGGAACCTGTCGTTTTTTCAGATGCTAAATGGCATAAATGGCACCTTGCGGACTCGGTGCGGAATATACCAGTAGGCATACGTACATCGTATCAATTGCCCACAACCCCCAGGGTGGTCTATGTTGTTGCAGACTCCATGCTGGCGCATCGCCATCGTCTTACATTTTCGGGTCTCGCAGACAGCACAGGCAACCACCTCCGAGAGACTTCGTTGGGCTTTTCGGGCATTGCACGAGCCGATACACTACGCATGAGGTTCATTGGATTTGGTCCAGAACCACCTGTCAAACTAATACGGAATGTAGCCTTACTATGGGCCGATGCGTGGCCAACCTTGCAGTTTAGCCTCCCACCAGACACCGCTTTTTTGGCCCGCTATGTGTCCGTTACCGATACACTTGGGACCGAAAAACCATATACCTGGCGCACCGACAACGGAACCACCATACGCATTTTGCCCGAATCCTTTGAGCTTGGTGTACCCGTCCGCATCACCGTAGATCCACACTTCCAGCAAAGAAAACAGCCGTTTGTTCGTACTTTTGAGCGACTCCGAAGCGACGAACGCGGCAGCATTGTCGGACAAATTCAGGATGTCGGCGCCTCGTCTGTTTGGGTTGAACTGATTCCTGTCCCCCCTTCTCGGTTAGACGTGGCTTTTTATCGTACCCAAACAGATCCCAGTGGTCGGTATGTGTTTAAAAACCTGCCAGAGGGTAGCTATCGTTTGAGGGCCTTTCGGGATGTGAACCGAAATGGAAGATGGGACGCAGGCAGTTTGGAGCCTTTTACGCCTGCTGAACGCATCGTCTGGAGCAAAGAACCCATTACGCTTCGCACACGTTGGGAAAATGAGGTACCTCCCATGATTTTTGAAGAGGAATAAAGACCTATGTTGCCCGCCCTCGAAAAAACAGACGCTCTGCTCACCGCTTCTCGGTTGCGGCTTCGCCTAAAATCTCCATTCTTTGCCACACTGGCGCTTTTTGCGGAATATCGTATAGACGATTCTTTAGAAACCGCTGGAACGGATGGGAAAGATATTCTTATCAATCCCACCTATGCCGCATCTCTTACTAATGAAGCGTTAGACGGGCTATTGCTCCACGAGGTCTTGCACGCTGCCCTCCGGCATACCATACGGTTAGGGGAACGCGATGGGTATTTGTGGAATATTGCCGCCGATGTGGTGGTAAATGGCATTATTGCCCGTCATGGCGGTTTTACCCTCCCTGAAGGGGCCATTCGGATGGAAAAATGGGAAGCCTTTTCGGTGGAGGAGGTCTATGATTTACTCATGAAGCGTACCAAGAAAACCACCTTGCCCATGCCGGATTTGCGGTACCACCGTGCCATTGAAATGGGAGGCCAGGGTGCCGACGAACTGGAAGTACATTGGCAACATGCGCTTGAACAAGCCAATGCCGTGGTGATAATGGGGCGCGGAAACAACGGACTGGGCATCCACCGAGAATTTAGAAAATTTGCGGCACCGCCCTTAGATTGGCGAACCCACCTCAGCCGCTTTTTAATCCGTACTCCACACGACTTTGAGGGATTTGATCGGCGGTTTGTGGGGAAAGGCTTGTATCTAGATAGTTTAGATGGGCAGGGCCTGCGCATCTTTGTTGTGATAGATACTTCCGGATCGGTTACGAATGGAGATTTAGGCCGCTTTTTGGCTGAAGTGCAAGGGATATTGGGAACATACCCACACATCGTTGCCGACCTATATTATTTGGATGCAACCCTTTATGGCCCCGTTTTCCTTGAGGATTTCACCACCGTTCCGCCTCCCGTGGGCGCTGGCGGAACGTCCTTTGTTCCGTTTTTCGACCACATAGCCCGTTTGGACGAGGCCCAACAACAAAATGCCGTTGTGGTTTTTCTTACGGACGGCGAGGGCCTTTTCCCCGAAATACCACCATTATTACCGGTCCTCTGGGTCGTTACAACTGGTGGACGGCCCAGCGAACGCTTCCCCTTTGGTGAAGTATTGCGAATGACAGGATAAATCCCACCGAATGGAGAATCTATGATAGATTTATCTGCTCCTAAAATACCAATAGTTACGTTCCTTTAATGGATTTATATTTCATTTTATCGTAAAATTTTTTCCATTTTGCGTCCTTTTGCCAATTCATCTACTAATTTATCTAAAAACCTTGCTTTTTGGGTTAATGGATTATCAATTTCTTCAATCCGATAACCACAAATAGCTCCTTTAATAAGAGGGGCGTTAGGATTTAATATGGCCTGTTGGAAAAATGTTTCAAACGTTACCCTTTTATCTACAAGTTCTTTAATTTTCAATTCGTTAAACCCGGTCAACCATTCTATTACTTGGTGTAGTTCTTCCCTTGTTCTGCCTTTCTTCTCGACCTTAGCCACGTAATGAGGATAAACTGATGCAAATATCATTTGCGCTATTCGTTGATTATGTTCGTCTGTTGGTTTCATTTTATTTATTCCGTTTCGAATTAAATCAATATCACGTTCTTTAGACTAATGGTTGTCCGAATGCGGTTATTTGGTTTTATTTACCAAGTATGAGCATCATCTATGGTTTAGCCTAAAACAAACTACAGAAAACAAGATTAAAAGTCAAAGCCTATGTTCCTGACTAAAAACGAGTGGGCTGATCAGGCCCCAACCGAAGAATCCGGAGGTTCAATCAAAGCATCGCTGGAGGGGTACGCCGCTTTGTACACGCAGCCAACAAGCCAGCAGCTATGCTCCAGATCATCCTCTACAGAAACCTTTTCTCTTTTAGGCTTGGACTACAATAAAACCAAAGGTAACGTGCTTGTTTTTAATAATTACATATTTTATTTTACAATAATTGGCTATAACAAAATAATATTCTAAAAATATTATATATCATAGAATATTATTCTTTCGCAAAAAAATAGCGAAGTTTCGCTTCTAATAAATAAAATCACATCTGAAAGCGGTTTGCATCCCGTAGTTTCTATGCCTAAAAAAATGGTCAACCAAGGCAAGAACGCAATGATCAAGGCAAATCCATACTTCGTGTACAAATTTGGCGGAACTTCTGTCTCCGACGCCGAGCGAATCCGAGAAGTGGTTCGTTTGGTGGTGACCCCCAATGAGGGCCGCAAGGTAGTGGTGGCTTCTGCATTGGGCAAACTCAAAGGCGATCCCAACCCCAAAGTCACCGACCAACTCTTGATGTGTATAGCCCTCGCACAAGACCGCGATACGGGCTATAACACCGTTTTGGAGCAATTACAAAGCCGACACGAAGCCATTTTGCAAACGTTGGTATCTGATACCGCCGATCAAAATGCTATCCGGACGCATTTAAGCACCCTTTGGCATTACTTGGGTGAACTTTTGGATGGGGTTTATCTCCTTCGCGAATGTTCTTCCCGGACTTGGGCAGCGATTGTGGCCATGGGCGAACGCCTCTCCGTGCCCATTATTGCGGGTGCTTTTCGTGCTGCTGGCCACAAAGCCATCGCCATAGAAGCCACTCAACTCATTCGGACGGGTCCCCAATTCTTAGAAGCAGAAGTGGACTTTAGGATGTCTGGTGAACTGATTCGAAAAAATCTGTGGCCATTGGGTGATGAAATTATTCCCATTGTCACGGGATTTATTGGTGCTACCGAAGACGGCGTCCTCACCACATTGGGCCGTTCTGGCTCGGACTATTCCGCCACCATTCTCGCCTATGCCTTAGATGCAAAAGAGGTGGTCATTTGGTCGGATGTGGATGGAGTACTTACTGCCGACCCACGCATTGTACCAGATGCCTTCCCTTTGGCTAACCTCACTTATCAGGAAGCCAGTGAACTCGCCTATTTTGGTGCCAATGTTTTACACCCCCGAACGATGCTACCCCTCATTGAGAAAAGCATCCCCCTACGGTCCAAAAACACCATGAATCCGGATCATCCCGGAACCCTCATCTCCACCGATACCCAAGACACACCCAGTAAGGTGAAGGGCGTTACTTCCATCCGTGATATGGCTTTGTTGATGGTAGAAGGCTCTGGGCTAGCTGGCGTACCGGGGATTACTGCCCGTGGGTTTGTATCTCTGGCCGATGCAGGCATCAATGTGGTAATGGTTTCACAGGCCTCTTCCGAGCAAAGTGTCTGTTTTGCCGTGCGGCAGACAGATGCCAAAATCGCCCACCAGCGGCTTTTGGATGCCTTTGCGCGAGAGTTGGACCGGGGCGAAGTGGCCGAAGTGAGCCGACGTGATGGGTGTGCCGTTGTGGCTATTGTGGGAGACAATATGCGGAACTCGCCCGGTATTGCCGGAAAGATGATGCAAGCCCTCGGAAAATGCGGGATCAACATCTTATCTATTGCCCAAGGCGCTTCCGAACGGAATATCTCGGTCGCCGTCTTAGATACCGATGCTGTACCTGCGGTGCAGGTCTTGCACGAGACGTTTGCAATGAACCGCCGCCGTGTCCATCTCTTCCAAATCGGTACCGGAGTGGTGGGGCAAACCATGTTACGACTCTTGAAAAAACAAGATGAATACCTGCGAAATATGCTTAGGCTCAATTTCCGAATTGTGGGGGTGGCCAACTCACGACAGATGTTCTTTGACCCCAAGGGCGTTGTCCACGACGTCGTGGACGAGCGGTTAGACATGGGAGATCCTTCCGATTTAGACAAAATCATCACGCACTTTAAGGAAAATCGCCTCGAACATGCAGTCGTGATAGACATTACTGCCAGTGAAAAAGTGGCGCGAATGTATCCCAAATTCTTGGCTGCCGGAATTGCCGTCGTTACGCCCAATAAACGCGCCAATACCTTAGAACAATCGTTCTACGACGAAATCTATCGTGTATATAGCCAAAATCCAGTGCCTTATTTTTATGAAACCACGGTTGGTGCGGGCCTGCCCATTATTTCTACCCTCCGCGACTTGGTGGAAACGGGCGACCAAATCAACCGCATAGAGGGCGTGCTTTCCGGAACATTGGCCTATATCTTTAACCGAATGTCCGAAGGGGTGACGTTTTCCAAAGCTCTTTTTGAAGCCCGTGACCTCGGCTATACGGAACCAGACCCTCGCGACGACCTGATGGGCGAAGATGTGGCGCGCAAAATTGTGATCCTTGCACGGGAAGCTGGATTCCGGCTCAACCTCGAAGATGTGACGCAAGAGTCCCTAGTACCCAAAGCCTATCGCGGGCTTTCGGTGGAGGAGTTTATGGAGAAAGTGCCAGAATTAGATGCCGAGTGGCAAGCCCGCATGGCCGAGTGGCACGCACAAGGGCTGCGTCCGCAATATGTGGGTGTGATCAATGGCGATGGTTCTTGCTCGGTAGGAATTCAGGCAGTGGACGTGGATTCACCGCTGCACTATTTGCGTGGAACCGATAATATTGTATCCTTTAATACACAACGATACTTTAATACGCCGATGGTGGTGCGTGGACCCGGTGCTGGCCCGGAACTTACCTCTTCCATCATATTGGCCGATACCATCAAAACCGCAGAAACCTTCCGCTAATCGCAGAAACTTTTGGCTTTGACTTATCCCCTATACGTGCTCATATAGGGGATTTTTTAATAAGCTAAGTCTAAGTACATGACAAAAAAGCTTTTCCGCCATGTTGCCTATCTTGTGGGTTCTGACATCTACAAGATTATGGCAACAAAAGCGAAAAAGCTGGCTCAATATAGTGAGCTACAAGATTTTTTTAGTAAAGAACTTCGGCT
>JAEUSQ010000060.1 GCA_016788705.1 Bacteroidetes Order II. bacterium | reverse complement strand
GAAGCCTTCAATAACGGCTACCAATTCCAGGATTATCCGGTGGCAGCTTGCTATGTCGTTGGGTAGTTCCATTGAAACACAAAAATAAACTATTTTTCAATGCCCGATAACAATTTTGGAATCAGGCTAACCAGTTACTTTCAAAAAAACAATTGATGCATAAATATCCTTGCTTTTATAACCGCATCCACAAAAAAACCACATTTTCCCTCGGTTCTTTGAAGCCAAATCATTTTCACGCGGTTTCGCCAAGCCATTTATTCTGCACAAGGGGCGTTAGCCCTGAAATCTGTTTCCCCCAGCAACGGGGTTGGTTAGATGGCAGGGCTACGCCCCTTTTTTGTGTCTTGTGGCCGTGTTTCCTACGAAGAGGTCGGGGCTACGCCCCTTTTTTGTGTCTTGTGGCCGTATTTCCTACGAAGAGGTCGGGGCTACGCCCCTTTCTCATCCAAATTCTACAAAAACCCCGTAGCTTCCCTCGGTTCTTTGAAGCCAAGTCATCTTCACGCGGTTTCGCCAAGCCATTTATTCTGCACAAGGGGCGTTAGCCCTGAAATCTGTTTTCCCCCAGCAACGGGGTTGGTTAGATGGCAGGGCTACGCCCCTTTTTGGTTTGTTGTGGCCGTCTTTCTACGAAGAGGTCGGGGCTACGCCCCTTTCTCATCCAAATTCTACAAAAACCCCGTAGCTTCCCTCTGTTCTTTGAAGCCAAGTCATCTTCACGCGGTTTCGCCAAGCCATTTATTCTGCACAAGGGGCGTTAGCCCTGAAATCATAGTAGCAAGGTGCAGAGAGAAAATGTTTTGAGGGGCGTTAGCCCTGAAATCTGTTTCCCCCAGCTTTTTTTCATACCGGAAGCGATTAAGCCACCAAAGCCAATAACAATACCTGCCGCAACAAGGCCAGTGGATTTTGTCTGACTACCCGCCAAAAGCAATAGCCCACCTATAACCGCTCCAGCCGTCATAGGAGCCTTGGCGGTTTTTAGTTTCTCTACTTTCTTTTCCTGTTCCATAAGAAGGGCAGTGGCTGAGGGGCTATCCTTGAGCAAAAAAACCGCCTCGTCGAGGGTTAAGGGGGGGAGTTTGTCATTGTTTTTTGTGGTCACATAGAAATTTCTTACCTTTTTTCCGATTTCCACCGGTGATAATTGGCGCCCTTCCCGGAGCAGTAGTCATAAAACTGGAGGGTGTACTCTCTATTTCATCTATCTCATATAGGTCTATCGCACCTTGCACGGTTCGTTTATAAATCTTTTCGGTAATCTTTAAAAACTGTTCGGTGATTTTGACCCGAAAATACCCTTCACTATTTGCATAGGCAGTTATTTCGGTAAAAAAAACCTCGCTATTGTCCTGCAAAACAAGTGCGCCGGGTCTTAGAACGCGGGCTTTTCGGACAGTAAATGGCGTGTATTGGACTCTGCCATCGTTAAACTTGATAAAGTTGGAGTCCACAGAAGCGGGTCTTTTGGCTGATAGCACAACATCGCAAGAGTCTGGACGTATGGCTGGAATAGAGCCTAATTCTTGCGCAGATAAGACACCAAAACCCATTACCAAAACGGACAAAGATAAATAATTTTTTTCATATGTGTAGGTCTTTAAACGTAGTTTATGAGATAGTAAAGTATGAATCTGGAAAGGGAAATGCAAGTTTAATATATGCAAAATCAATCTTTCACCCACCCATTACCTCTACCAGTCTAAAAATTGGCAAGTACATCGCAATAAGGATAAACCCAACCACCAATCCCAAAACCACAATCATCACCGGCTCTAAGACAGCGGATAAGGCTTGGACGGCATCATCCACTTGGGCTTCGTAGTGCGTGGCCAAATGGAGCAACATATCGTCTAAACGGGCGGTTTCCTCGCCTACTACCATCATTTGTACCACCAGATCCGGGAAGAGAGTCGCCTCGCGGGTGGGATGGGCCATGCCCTTTCCTTGGAGTACCCGTTGGTACATGGTTGCAACTTCTTTGCCCATTAACGAACCGGGCAGGTTTTGTTTTAGCATGTGGAGTGCATCGGTTAGCAAGACCCCACCTTGTAGCAAAGTGCCCAACATTTGGCAAAACCGTGCCGTCATCGCCTCGCGCCACAAGCGCCCCGCCACCGGAATTCGCACCTGTAGGACTTGCTTCTTCGCGTTGTTTCTTCATGGCACAAAATTAAGTGAGATCTGTATCCGGCTAAATCAGGCCACCTCAACATTAATTCTGTGCGATATGGTGCTTGACATATTGAGACAGTATTTTTGAGCATCTATTTTTATGACATCTTTAATGTGAATATAATAAGAATATATTTTTTGATTCGCGTCCTTCTATGGTTATAAGTTTATGTTTTTTTTTGATTAATGGATAGGATATAAAGTTAATCTCTTCATAGAATAAAAACTGCATTATATAAATATAGTGTGGATTAGTATGTTATTTGCTTGGTTAAGAACTTTTTTGTGGTACGAGATTTGTTAATAGTATTAATCTAAAACGGCTGAGCTATTTAACATAGCAACACCTTAATAGGCTTGTTCTTTTTTGTTTTTCTTAAAAAGTAAATTTATCATGATTAAAGTAAGTAAAAATAAGATAAGTATTGTTTTATGGATTTGTGTGATGTGCCCCCTTTGGGCATTTGCTAAGCCTACTGAAAGCACTAATATACGTGCAGGGGCGCAAACCTTCTCTATGGATTTGCCATATGCAGGCCCTTACGACCCTGCGGCAATGGTAACAATTCGGTATCGGTATTCCTGCTCTAGTCTTACAACAGGTTGTGGCGCTCTGACGATTATAACACCTGTTCCTACAACCTTACAATTTGTAAGTATGGCGACCCCTACCGGAACAACTGGATCATACGATGCAGGTACACGCAACCTTACCATCAACAGAAACCCTTATAATGATGGAAATTCTGGAGATGTACTGGTGACGTTTCGGATTGACCCCAGCGCAGCAGGGCAAACCATCAATATTCCGGGAACCTCTGTGATTACCGACCCTATTGATCCTGCCAATGGGACGCTGAATGCTTCCGTAAACTTAACGGTTAGCTCCACTCCGCCTTCTCCCAAATACACCATGTCTAAAATTAAGGGATCACCTACGGGCAACCCTGCCACAGGCACGGATGTCACCTATATTATTGAGTTTTGGGCAACAACAATCAATGGAAATGTGGATGTCGCGCCTGTCACGCTGACAGATACGTTCCCAGCAGGGGCGACAGTTGTGAATGCAGACGGTGGTACAGTAAGTGGTAACACGATTACCTGGACCTTGCCAAGTACTAACTTGGTACAGACGTGGATCAACGCTGGTATCCCCGGTGCCGGAGGCTTTAGAATTGCCCAGCGGATCATTGTATTGAATTATCCGTCGGGTACTTTTGGTAGCAGTAATGTCACCAACGAAGCTTGCGCGGATGGCAGCTCACCCTATGGTAACCTCCATGAATGTGCTTCTGCAACACACGGTTTTAGTGCGGCAACACCCGCCATTACCTTCCAAAAATTTTACCCATCCTATGATGCTCCAATCCCTTCAGAAGGCGGTAGCGACTATTTTTGGCGGCTTAGGTTCCATACCAATGACTCTAATACGCCGCTTCAAAACTTGGTTATAACCGAAACTGTTCCTGCGGGGCTTCAGTTTTCCAAGGTTTATTCTGGGCGGTGGCAACCTACAACCTCTATCCAAGCCCGTGTCGAATACTCTACGGATAATGGCGGTTCTTGGACACCATTGGGCACACAAGATGGCTCCCCATCGGGCGCACGAGAGTTCATTGGGGGCATTGATTACCCTAACGCAGGCGTAACAAACTTCCGCTGGGTGTTCCTAAATGATATACCCATCGCAACCGAAACCGTGTATGGAGCTTGCTTTCTATGTGAAAGTCAACGAGGTCCCGGTTTTTATTTTACCATTCCAAGCGGCTCTGCGGGAACAACCATACAAAACTGTGCAAGTGCTAATTTTACGGGGCTTGCTACTCCGCAACAAAGCTGCCATGACCTGACGATTCCAGCTGCAATTCCACGCATGGGTTCCAATAAAATTCTCGCCACTTCGGGATCGTTGAAACCAGGAGATGAGGTTGAATTTAATGTTTATGCAGGTAATTCAGAGGGAACAGCACCCTTTCCCGATCCTATTTTATCAGACTTACTCCCACCAGAATTAGAGTTTGTTCGTTGGGTTTCTTTCACCTCAACCGATCCAACTGCGCCCTCACCCAATTTAGAGGTCTTAAATAATTATAATGGCACAGGGCGCACTTTAGTCCGTTGGGTATATGGCAATACGGTTCCTGCTGGCTCCTTTAGGGTGGATGGAACACCGGGAGTTGCAAACTCCTACGCCATGCCGCCTCTTCAAGGAACATATGGCGGATTTTATATAAAATTTGTGGCTAAGATTAAGGCTGGAACGCCTGTAGGGAACTACGCCAACCGACTCTTTGTGAGCAGTCGTGCCTACAACAATGACTTGGCCTGTGCTGGAAATTTTTATGGAAGCATAACCGTACAGGAAGCAGATGTGAACGATCTGGATGGCGATGGCAATACAACAGAGTTAATCTGTCGTTCTTATGGCGCAAGCTTTTCAGTCGTTGCCGCAGTGGTAATGGGTGCCGAGAAATGGATTAAAGGTCATGCTTCACTCCCCAATGTGGATGATCCTGCCAGCACGCCCGCCATTCCCGATGCGTTTTGCCCGACCTTAGACGGGGCTTATACCCGTTTCCCCTGTATTGCACGTACCGTTCCGGGTGGTACGTTTGATTACAAAATCAAGCTCATTAACTATGGAAACCTTGCCCTTAAAGACTATGTAGCTTATGATGTTTTCCCCTTTGTGGGCGATACAGGCGTTTCGGAAATTCTTGCCCCACAAACCCGGCTTACCCAATGGGCACCGCTCATGGTCGGACCACCAACTGCAGCAGATGCTTATACAACATCTGTACTCACCTTGCCCGGTGCCGAGATTGCTTACACCTTTTCCACCAATCCTTGCCGCCCTGAAATGTCTAACTCCACCAATGAATCGGGTTGGCAGGGCGCTTGTACCAACGACTGGACAACCACTGTCACAAACTGGAGCGCCGTCAAAGGGTTTCGACTAAAAGTACCCTTTACCAATGCGCCACACTGGGAAGCAGGGAAAGAAATCATTCTGAATGTGCCTATGCAAGTGCCCGTGACGGCTCCTTTTGAAGCAGTGGCTTGGAACTCCATTGCCCACCGTTCCACCAATGCAGGACTTGATCCTACCGTTACCACAACCCGTTTAGACACCGCCGAACCCCGTAAAGTGGGCATTGCCATTCCAACGGGGGCCATGATTCCGGGTTATCGTTTGGGAAACTTGGTGTGGATGGATACCAATCAAGACGGCATGGCAGATAGCGGCGAAATGGGGATTGAAGGTGTTTTGGTCGAACTCTATAACAGCGCCAATACCCTCATTACCTCCACCAATACGGATGTGAATGGGAAGTACCTCTTCACTGCTTTAACCGCAGGCGATTATTACGTCAAAATTCCATCGAACCAAGCCTCCGCGCTGAATCCTGCTGCCTTAACAGGCAAAACGTCCTCGACGGTTGGTGAAGAAGCCGATCCAGATTCGGATGGCGATAACAACGACAACGGAACCATTGTGGACGGCACAGGGGTTCGGTCCGGGATCGTTACTTTGGGAGAAGGGACAGGACTTGCAGAACCAACGAACGAATTGGATCGAAAAGGCAGTGCCACCGATGACGACAACGATGCCTTTGCCGATAATCGTTCTAATCTTTCGGTGGACTTTGGGTTTATTGCGGCAGCAACGTGTTCCATCAACACGCCCACCGTTACCCCAACCTGTAGCAACAATGGTACGCCGAGCGATCCCGCCGATGACACCTTCACCTTTACCATCAGCACAACGGGATCGAATACAGGAGCAACCTACAAGGTGGACAAGATTGCACCGGCACCGACTTCAACGGTCTTTGCCAGCGTCAATTATGGCGTAACAAGTGCGTCAAGCGCCGCTTTCCCGATCTCCGGCGGGAATCTTACGCTTACGCTGACGGACAACACAACCGCAACGTGTACCAACACGCCCGTCACCGTTACCGCCCCGCCGACTTGTTCAGGCGTAGTGCCAACGGCAGATTTGGAGCTAACCAAAACCTCCAGTAGTCCGGTTGTTCGTCCGGGAGATACCCTTACGTTTACGCTCACTTTGGTGAACAAAGGCCCTGGAACGGCGAATGGGGTAGTCGTCCGAGATATGCTTCCA